>JAYWCS010000112.1:0-3390 GCA_043780315.1 Bacteroidota bacterium
TCCCTGTTTTTTGAGATTGGTTTCGTGAATACGTGCAAAAGAACGCACCAGAATTGCACGAACGCCGAGATGACGCGGCTCCATGGCGGCATGTTCACGGGAGGATCCTTCTCCGTAGTTTTCATCTCCCACCACGATGCTTCCGATACCCGCAGTCTTATAAGCCCGGGCGGTTGCCGGAACCGGACCGTATTCGCCGGTGAGCTGGTTTTTTACCGCGTCGGTTTTTTCATTAAAGAAATTGACCGCACCGATCAGCATGTTATTGGAAATATTGTCCAGGTGTCCGCGGAATTTTAACCAGGGGCCTGCCATGGATATATGGTCCGTCGTACATTTCCCTTTGGCCTTGATGAGTACGCGCAGGCCTTTGATATCGATACCTTCCCAGGCCTTAAAGGGTTCGAGTAACTGAAGTCTTTGAGAATCAGACTTTACGATTACTTTGAGCTTGCTGCCATCCGCGGCCGGAGGCAAATACCCCGGATCATCCACTGAAAATCCTTTCGGCGGCAATTCAAAACCGGTCGGTTCATCCAATAGAACCATTTCTCCTTTCTTATTCTTCAGTTTGTCTTTTAATGGATTAAAAGTCAGGTCGCCGGCAATGGCAAAGGCGGTTACAATCTCCGGAGATGCTACAAAAGCATGTGTAGCTGAAAGTCCGTCGTTGCGACGGGCAAAATTCCGGTTGAAGGAAGTGATAATGGAATTTTTGCGATTGGGGTCATCTATATGACGAGCCCACTGACCGATGCAGGGTCCGCAGGCATTGGCCAACACGACGCCCCCTATTTTTTCGAATGTATCCAGGAAGCCGTCTTTTTCAATGGTAAAACGGACCAGTTCACTGCCGGGGGTAATGGTAAATTCTGCCAGTGTCGGCAGGTCTTTAGCAATGGCCTGTTGGGCGATGGATGCTGAACGGCTGATATCTTCATAGCTGGAATTAGTGCAGGAGCCGATCAGGGCGACTTCCAGTTTTTCAGGCCACGCATTGCTTCTTACCGCTTCAGCGAATTTTGAAATCGGCCACGCCAGATCGGGCGTGAACGGACCGTTCACATGGGGTTCCAGTTCATTCAGATTGATTTCAATCAGTTGATCGTAATAAAGTTCCGGATCGGCATATACTTCTGCATCCGGACGCAGACAATCCTTTATTTTATCGGCCATGGCAGCCACTTCTGCGCGGCCGGTGGCTATGAGGTAGTCGGACATTTTCGAATCGTAAGTAAACAGGGAGCAGGTGGCGCCCACTTCAGCGCCCATATTACAAATGGTGGCTTTTCCGGTGGCGCTAAGGCTGTCGGCACCATCCCCGAAATATTCCACAATGGCACCGGTACCGCCTTTTACCGTCAGGATGCCGGCAACTTTCAGAATCACATCTTTGGGCGAACTCCAGCCACTGAGTCTTCCGGTCAGTTTGATGCCGATGAGCTTGGGCATTTTCAACTCCCAGGCCAGACCGGCCATCACATCCACCGCATCTGCTCCGCCAACGCCGATGGCAATCATCCCCAGTCCGCCCGCATTGGGGGTGTGAGAATCGGTGCCAATCATCATACCACCCGGAAAAGCATAGTTTTCCAAAACCACCTGATGGATGATTCCCGCACCGGGTTTCCAGAAACCGATACCATATTTATTTGAAATGGAAGAAAGGAAATCATACACTTCTTTATTTACATCCAGCGCGGTTGTTAAATCCGGTACGGCGCCGGTTTTTGCCTGAATCAGATGATCACAATGAACGGTAGAGGGAACAGCTACTCGTTCACGGCCGCAGGTACTGAACTGTAGGAGGGCCATCTGAGCCGTGGCGTCCTGCATCGCGACACGATCCGGAGCAAAATCCACATAATTTTTTCCGCGTACATAATCCTGCATGGTTTTCGAGTAGAGATGTGTATAAAGGATTTTTTCTGACAATGTCAGGGCTTTTCCGGTTATTTTCTTCGCCTGCGCTATTTTGGAAGGCATTTCGTCATATACTTTCTTAATTAAATCCAGGTTGAAAACCATGAGTTTCAGATTTTAGTTTTTGGGGATGGAATGCAATTTTTCCGAGTTCAAATTTACCAATAAAATGCGTAAGGAAGAACTTGCAGATTCAGTCAATTTTTTTTAAATTGCAGACATGAACAGGTTGAAAGAATTCATTGAGTGGCAATTGTTCGGTGTATGTACTGCCATCGGTGACCGCCTGGGAATTGCCACTTCCCGCATTCGTACCTGGTTTGTCTATATTTCTTTTCTCACCATGGGATCCCCGCTGATCTTGTATTGTATTCTTGCTTTCTGGATGAATATCAAGCGATATATTTTAGCGGCGAAACGAAATCCATTTAAAGCGTAGATCTAAAAGTCTTCGGTGAATCCTCCGTTGGAGGAATGAAAATTATGCTTCCATCAGATTACGGCGCTCCGTAACCTGACTAATTTGGCGAGTAAGTCTTCCAGCAAATCCAGTCGCAGCATATTCGCGCCATCACTTTTTGCTTTGGCAGGATCGGGATGTGTTTCAATGAATAGTCCGTCGGCGCCCGCGGCAATAGCTGCCATTGAAATGGTGCGGATCATGGTTGGATTTCCGCCGGTGACACCGCTGGTTTGATTGGGTTGTTGCAGAGAATGGGTACAGTCCATGACCACCGGAACACCGTGCTCCTGCATCCAGGGAATATTACGGTAGTCGACTATCAGGTCCTGATACCCGAAACTATTTCCTCTTTCTGTAAAAATAATTTTTTCATTGCCGGCTTTCCTGATTTTCTCCGCAGCAAATTTCATTGCGGGCCCGCTGAGAAACTGCCCTTTTTTTACATTTATGATTTTCCCGGTTTCTGCGGCAGCGATGAGCAAATCGGTTTGTCGGCATAAAAAAGCGGGAATCTGGAGTACATCCACATAGGTCGCTGCCAGGGCTGCTTCATCGTGGGAATGGATATCGGATGTTGTCGGAAGATGATATTTCATTCCGGCTTTTTGAACCAGCGCCAGCGCTTCTTGGTCGCCAATTCCGGTAAAAGAATTGGAACTGGTGCGGTTGGCTTTTTTATAGGATGCTTTGAAAATATAGGGGATACCCATTTTTGTACAGAGTGAAGAAACTTTGGAAGCGACTGTATCGAGTAATTCTTCGGATTCTACCACGCAGGGACCTGCAATAAGGAAAAAGTTTTTTTCGTTGTATTGCTGGCCTTTAAAAAGTTCTTTTAAAAATGATTGCATAGCTGTTGAAATGAAATATGAAAATAGGGTGTATTTCTTTTCAATGATTAAACTATTTTTACAAATCCGAGTCAATTACTTGCTTCGTTTAAAAACCATCATTATGAAAATTGCTTTATTATCCATTTTCGCTATCGTAACCTTTTCCGGTTG
>JAYWCS010000113.1:0-23922 GCA_043780315.1 Bacteroidota bacterium
GCGATTCGATATCAATAAAAGTAAATTATTGTTTTGAGATTCCTGAAGATGGCGCAGATCGCATGGGCCGGCTATACACCAGGCGGGGCGTCGTTTATACGATCGGCCAATGGTATCCCCGGATGTGTGTGTATGATGATGTGGAGGGTTGGAATACATTGCCCTACCTGGGTCAGGGTGAATTTTACTGCGATTACGGCAACTTCGATTATTATATCACGGCCCCTTCAGAAATGATTGTTTATGGATCGGGCGATTTGCAAAATGCCGCGGAGGTATTGACACCCGGCCAAATTGAACGACTGGCGCTGGCTGCAAAATCGGATCGAGCCGTTTCCATTATCGGCGCTAATGAAATCGGCACAAGCGCAGTGCGGCCCGTTAGCAAAGGAAATCTGACCTGGCATTTCACGATGAATCATACAAGAGATGTTGCGTGGTCCGCTTCAAAAGGGCTTGTCTGGGATGCCGCGCGGGTCAACGTGCCCTCCGGACGATCGGTGATAGCGATGTCAGCTTATCCTCCGGAGAGCGCCGGCGATACCACCTGGTCCAGAGCAACAGAATATTTGAAATACAGCATGGAAATTTATTCCAAAGATTTTTTTGAATATCCCTGGAATACAGCTGTTAATATCGGCTGTAACATTTCAGGAATGGAATATCCGGGAATCATTTTTAATGATTACAAGGAAAAGAAAGCCGCTCTGTGGTTTGTAATTTCTCATGAGATCGGACACAATTGGTTCCCCATGATTGTCGGTTCAAATGAAAGAAAATATATGTGGCAGGATGAAGGATTTAATTCCTATATAAATTATTACGCCAACGACATTTTCAATAAAGGTGAATATGCCAGGGATCCGGCATTATTTACGAAGGATCATTTTGCTTATCTCGATCAGACAACGCTGCCGCATCTAATCGATCCGTTGATGACGGTTTCTGATGCGATGGATCTCGCCCAGCATCATCAATACTACGGTAAGACGGCTTTCGGACTCAAATTGCTGCGGGAGGTGGTGGTGGGAAAAGACCGGTTTGATTACGCATTTAGGAAGTATACGGAAGAGTGGTCGTACAAACATCCAACGCCGTACGACTTCTTCCGTTCGATCAACAATGCAGCCGGGGAAGATCTGAACTGGTTTTGGAAAGAATGGTTTTTCACCACCTGGACCCTGGATCAGGCGGTCACCGATGTAAAATATGTTGATGAAAATCCTTCCAAAGGGGCACTGATTACTATTGTAAATAAGGGAAAGATGATTCTGCCTGTCATATTACGGGTGGTTCAAATCGGGGGCTCAACGCAAACGATTCAACTGCCGGTTGAAATATGGCAGCGGGGCGGTACCTGGACGGTTCGTATTGATTCCAAAACAACCATAGATCAGGTGATACTGGATCCGGAAAACATTCTGCCGGATGTGGACAGGAAAAATAACCGCTGGAAAAAATAAAAACGTTTACTAAACGATATTCAATCTCCGGAAGACATCCGCTTTATTTGCCTTGCTCACCGGAATTTCATTTCCTTTGATGAACAACAGATTTTCCCGCATATCGTCAATTTTGTGGAGATTGACGATATAGGAGCGGTGCACTTTAATAAAATGCTGTTTACTCACTTTCTCTTCCAGATTCTTGATCGTATTGTGGGTAATATATTTCTTGTTATCGGTGGTCACGAATTTTACATAATCGCCCATACTTTCAATATAGAGAATCGAATCGTTATTTAACCGGATGAGTTTTCCATCGGTTTTAATATAGATATGATCCGAAGCGCTGTTTGTGGAAATAGTTTCTTTGGAAGGTTGTATTTTTTGCAATGCCTCCAGAAAACGCTGATAAGTAAAAGGCTTCATCAGATAATCGGACACATTATACTGAAAGGCATTGTACGCGTATTCCTGTTTTGCTGTTGTCAGAATAACTTTCGGAGAAAAGGCTATTTGATCTAGCAGCTCAAACCCGTTGGCACCCGGCATTTCAACATCCAGAAAAATCAGGTCAACTGTGTTACTATTTAGAAATGACAGTGCATCCAGGACATTGATGAAATGACCCCGTACTTCCATCTGGCCGCTTTTTTCACAACAATTTTTCAGGTAGTTGGCCGCTACCTGCAAATCTTCCACAATAATACAGCTGAGACTCATGAAAAATAGCTATTAAATATTTCCAATTTTTTCTTTTCCTCCTCAATCACCTGTTTGCTCTGGGAGATTCTGTTTTTTAAACTTTCAAAATCCCCAGCCAGAATATCCAGTGAGCCGACCGTTCCACAAATAGTTTCAAAATGCTGGCATTCCAGCTGTACTGCGGTCAGACCAACAAATCCGAATACAGGTTTTATTTTATGAACAGCCGCTTTTAACGCGGCCAGATTGCCCGAAGCATAACTGTATTCAATATTATCTGTTAAAGATTCATAGTCGTTCAGAACGGTATCGAAAATCTCCTGAACATATAGATAGTCGTCTCCGTAGAGGCTAAACAAGTAGTGAGAATCAATTTCTTCGTTGAATATGAAGGTATTGTGGGTATTCCGTTTATTCATTAGTCTGGATTCAGTTATATTAACGCTTTAAATAATAATTATTATACTATCCGCGTTTTAATATTCAAATTAATTAATCTGATACCCTCCCTGAAAAGTCGCCTATCGCCCACGTTATTGACTGTCTATCAAGATATTGTTTATTCCGGACTAGACCACGCCAATACGGATTCCCAACGGAAGAAAATCGTTCGTTTCAACCAGTTTATCTTCTTAACCCTTTGTGGTACCCTGCTGTCGGTAGTCAGTTATTTTATACTGAGTCTCTATATCAGCGCATTGGTTAATTTGTCTGCCGGGTATATTTTCATACTGGCCTTTCACCTGAATGCCAAAAAAAGATTTGAGCTGGCAAGAGTCATTGCCATCATCAACCTGAATCTTTACCTGATCGTCATGAATTATATGGAAGGTTTGCGGGCGGGGGAATACCTGCTCTATTTTCCGTATTTTCTGGTGATGACGCTGGTGATTGATGTGAAAAGAAATTTTACAGAACTAAAATTCGTGTACCTGATTACAATCATTTCGGTTGTGATATGTTTGAATCTGAGTCCGTATGAAAATTATTATCAGGTACGTATTGCCGGGATGTTCGCCCGCCTGCATAGTAGTAATCTGGCAATCTCTCTGACACTCACTACGTTTTTCTCTTACTTTATTTTTCGGGTTAACCGGGCACATGAAGAAGCGATATTAAAGGAAAAACATTTTGTTGATACGATTTACAATACCTCTCTTGATGGCGTGCTGATCATGGATGCAGAGCATCGTAAAATTATTGGTTGCAACCACCGGGCCTGCGAGCTGTTGAATGTAAAAAGCAAAGTCGAGATAGAAGGTACCGCTATCGAGGATTGGTTCACGAATGAACACATTAAACTATTCAAGACAATAGAATCGAAACTCGCCGGCAATCTTGCCAAAGACTGGCAGGGCGAACTGGCCCTCACTTCTGCAGAAAGAACTTTTTTTGCGTTCGTGAATATGGTTCCGTTTATGGAAGACGAGAGAAGATTTTTAAAAATCAGTATTCTGGATATTTCAGAAATTAAAACCGCACAGTTTGAATTGATGAAGGCAAAACAAAAAGCAGAAGTGGCTTCTCAGGCGAAATCACGTTTTCTTTCAAATATGAGTCATGAACTGCGCACGCCGTTGAACGGAATTATAGGGACCTCCAATTTATTACTGCAGGAAGAATACCTGCCCGACCAGAAATCAAACTTGGATATTCTCAAATATTCTTCTGAGCACATGATGATGTTGATCAACGAAATACTGGACTTTGGTAAGATAGAAGTCGGCAAACTGCAACTCGGTGAACATCCGGTGGATCTGAAACAATTTCTTGAAAAAATCAATCTGCAGTTTGCTGCCCAGGCAAATGCAAAGAACCTGACTTTCAAGATGGAATATGATAGTCTGGATATCGAAGTATTAACCGATGAAACGCGGCTAAATCAGGTTTTCAGTAATTTGCTGTCCAATGCAATCAAATTTACCCACTATGGCGAGATCACAGTGGTCGCAAAAAAAATATTTTCTACCAGTCAGAAGGCAACCATTCAGTTCATGGTAAAGGACTCCGGTATTGGTATTCCAGCAAATAAACAACAGGAGATATTTGAAAGTTTTACCCAGGCAGATGTGAATACTACCCGGAAATATGGCGGTACCGGACTCGGACTTGCTATTACAAAAAAACTGGTGAATCTGTTTCATGGCGAGCTGAAACTTGAAAGTGAAGAAGGGCGCGGGTCCACCTTTCATTTTACATTGAAACTGGCGATCAATGAAAACAGAAAAAAATACATCAATGAGGACCGTGTAAAATATTTGCCGTCTTTTACAGGCGTAAAAGTGATGATTGCAGAAGACAATGCTATTAATATGTCGATCGCGCGTCGTTTTCTGATGAAATGGGGAATCGAAGTGAAAGAAGCCTACAATGGTAAACAGGCTGTTGAAATATATTCACAAAATCATTTTGACCTCATATTAGTTGATCTTGAAATGCCGGAGATGGACGGGATCACGGCACTAGGGGAAATTAAAAAAATAAATCCGGGCGTTTCGGCCATTGCATTTACAGCAGCTGTATACGATGACATGCGGGCCGACTTGCTGTCAAAGGGCTTTATGGAATTTGTTCCCAAACCTTTTCGTCCCGAAGATCTTCACAGTAAAATTTCTATGCTGCTCAACGCGAAAAGCAACGCGGTATAAACGACAATTGTTTGGCACTCAAAAATTTATCCAGTTCATCGTAATACCACTCGCGGTTAAATGGTGGTCCCGAATATAGGACTCCAGCTGCGTTTTAATACTATCCAGATAGGGTCCGTTCTGCAGGGGATTTACCCCGGCATGTCCCGCCTGCGAAAAGCATGGAACTGAAATTATTCTTTAAAATGAGACCTGGTTTCGTCCCATTTGTGGACGCTGCACGTAGCACCGGGTATCAGTAAAACAGGTTGACCCACACCGGATACCTCAACTTTAAAGGCAGCGTATTTTTTCTGTGCGGATGCCTGTTAGGCGATTGTTATTGCACAAAAAAACACAAGAAAAGCATCGCAAATACGTTGTACATACGGTTAATTTACTGTGTCGGCAGGTAATTCAAGTCGGAATTGCGGATATCGTGCCGCTCTTCATATTTGGCTCTAAATACAATCAATTACGCCTAACAGTTTGTTAACAAATAAAATTTATGCTTCCATTAAACCTGGGAGCATAAAATATATCTGATATAAAAAATAAAAGGAAATTATGAAAACAAACCTCATTCGCCGGATCGCAATTGCTATTTGCCTGCTCTCCTGCATATCCATTTACTCATGTAAAAAGGATAATTCTTCCGGTACCGGAAACAACACGACAAACGTCGCTACGGAAAGTGATGATCAGTCACAGGTTTCTTCGGAATCAGATAATGTAACCGATGATGCCAATACGTCCCTGAACGGCCAGGCTTCTTTTAGCGGTAACTCTAGCAGCAGTGCTTCTTTAAGTGGAAGCACGGCGGTAAACAGTGTAGATGCCAATACAATGAATTCTTCGTTTGTGGATGTGCACCATTTGATTTGTGATGCAACTGTAACATATGATACGTCGAATAACCAACGCGTTATTACCATTGTATATGATGGCACCAATTGTTGGGGAAACAGAACCCGCACCGGTACCGTTACCGTTACGATGCCTGTGGGTCAGCATTGGAAAGACGCGGGCGCTACTGCAACCATCGCCGCAACAAACCTGAAAATTACCCGGGTTAGCGATGGCAAAGCCATTCAAATTAGTGGTTCAAAAACATTTACCAATGTATCCGGAGGTTTGTTGACAGATCTGGCCACTTTGGGAACTATTAAGCATACGGTTACCAGCCCTGGTATCTCAGTAACTTTTGATAACGGAAGCACCCGGGTTTGGCAGGTTGCAAAACAACGGGTATACACTTACGATAGCGGTGTTGTCGTTACGATCACTGGTACCTATTCTGATGGAACAAATACCGGTATTGCTGAATGGGGAACGAACCGGAACGGTAATTCCTTTAAGAGTATTATTTCCGCTCCGAAAGTAATTCGTCAGTCTTGTGATTTCAGATTGGTGAGTGGTCAGAACACCGTGGTAAAGGATAATGGAACTTCTGTTATCACTTTCGGACTGGATGCTAACGGCAACGCAACGGGTTGTCCGGGAACCGGCGGAACCTTTTATTTCAAATTGGTTTGGACCGGATCAAACGGACAGACTTTTACAATAATCCGCCCTTATTGATCTGTACTTTTTTACTAAGAAACCCGCTCCCTGGAAAGAGCGGGTTTCTTCTTTTTCAGGGGTGCCGGAGAAAATCCGGGAGCAGAACTTGGTTTTTTTCCCTATATTAGTTATCCGGTTATGATTACGAAAGCTTCGATATTTGGATTCTTCTCACAGGGCAAAGTCGTTTTTGCCACGATCGCGGCGGTGATTACTTTTTCGATTACCATTTATAATCAGTTTAAGTCGTTATCCAAAACTGAAATCTCCGGATTTGTTTCATCTGATAAAAATAGTGTCGTACCGGTCGATGTGGTCGTGAAAATAATTAGTCCGGTTCAAAGTAAGACAGAAACAGATTCAAAAGGCCGTTTTAAATTCAAGCTACCCAATTAACAAAGTGATACTTTCCGGATCACCGTTCAGAATGAAAAAACCAATATTGAAACCAAGCAAAACGAATATGTAGATGCATCTAATGGTAAAACGGATATCTATGTTCTGTTCAATTCCGGTCAGGATCATGAAAAGGTATAACCACCCCTTGGGAAGAGGATGTCTCCGGCTTACGCCAAGAGACCGCCAAACGTAATGAAACTCTTTCAACAATTTCACATTCCGAAAAAGCGGTCTCACTAAAATCAAATGCGTGCCAATGAATTTCGATAAACCCAAACTTCGTTTTTGGCAGATCATCAACATGAACGTGGGGTTTTTCGGAATCCAGTATAGTTTTGGTTTACAGCAAACTGCTATTAATCCGCTGTACACATTTCTGCACGCTAAACCCGAAGACTTACCTTTCCTGAATTTGGCGGGGCCGATGACCGGCTTGCTCATTCAGCCGCTGATTGGTGCGATGAGTGACAGAACCTGGCATCCGCGATGGGGCAGACGGAAGCCTTTTTTTCTGACAGGGGCTATTTTTTGCAGCATTTGTTTATTTGCTTTTCCTTTTAGCCGGTCCTTATGGATGGCGGTTGGACTATTATGGATACTGGATGCCGCCAACAATACGGCCATGGAGCCATACCGGGCTTTTATAGCCGACAAATGCCCGACCACCCAGCGGCCCCTCGGCTTTTTAACACAGAGTTTTTTTACCGGTCTTGGTATTACGCTCGCGAATCTTTCTCTCGGATTTTTTAAAAATATTATTTCGGGGGAAAGTAAAACGAGCGACGGTCAATCGGGAATTCCTTACTGGGTGTTTGGTTCCTTTTTCGTCGGAGCCGTATGTTCTATCGGCACCGTACTTTGGTCGGTGTATACAACACCGGAAATACCGCCGACCAAGGATGAATTGGCCGCCCTGCGATCGGCAAAAAAAGGAATTCTGGAACCATTCAAAGAAATTTTCTCGGCGATCCGGGATATGCCTAAAATCATGTGGCAGCTGGCATTGATTTATTTATTTCAGTGGTATGCCATGTTTTGTTATTGGCAATTCGTTTCATTGAGTATTGCGAAATCTGTATTTCATACGGCACCCGGAGAAAACAAGGCATTGTATGAAGATGCGGTTGTGTGGGCGGGAAAAGTAAATGGTTTTTATAATATTATTACTTTCCTGTCTGCTTTTGCATTGGTTTGGCTGGCAAGAAAAATAAGCGCCAAATATGTACATATTATTTGTCTGACCATGGCCGGTGCGGCTTTGCTGATATTTCCGCATATCAGCGATAAGAATTTACTATTTGTTCCCATGATCGGTTTTGGTATCGCCTGGGCCAGCATGATGGGCGTTCCGTACATCATGGTGGTGGGTAGCATTCCCAAATCACGGTACGGAGTGTATATGGGTATTATCAACATGATGATTGTGATTCCGATGATTTTGCAAACCCTCAGCTTTGGGTATATTTATAAATATATATTGGGGGATGAACCTGGACGAGCAATTAGTTTTGCCGGTATTTTGTTACTGATGGCTGCTCTGGCCACGATGCGGATTAAAAAAGAAATTATTACGGAAGAAATTTCCCTGCCGGCAGGGACTGGTCATTAAATTGCAATTATTAAATTCAGTCGAAAATAATTTCTGTGTATAATTATCAATTGCATAAAAAAATAAATGCCAGCGTAAATAAAAATAATCTGGCCCTGGAGGCGGAAGACAACGCATTTTATGTTCGGCTGGTGGCCAATGCGGCGGCGATTGAATCATTATATCAAAAGTTATATGGTGGCCATCCTAAAGGAGAATATTTTTTTGAGCAGTTGATACAAACACTAGTAGATGCTTATCAGAACAGACCACAGCTTTTAAAAGAAGTAGATGTAGAGAAGCAGGAAAAAGGTCATTGGTTTTTGAGTAATGATATCACCGGAATGAGTTTATATGTAGATCGTTTCGCGGGCAACCTGAACGGATTGGAAAAAAAACTGCCCTACTTTAATCAACTCGGAGTGAATCTGCTCCACCTGATGCCTGTTTTTGAAAGTCCGGCCAATGAAAGTGATGGCGGATATGCAGTTTCCGATTTCAGAAAAATAGCCAAGTGTTTTGGAAGTCTAAAGGACCTGCAGTCACTTCGTGAAAAAATGAGTGCATCAGGAATTTATTTAATGCTCGATATTGTATTGAATCATACTTCGAACCGTCATCCCTGGGCAGAGAAAGCAAAAAAGGGAGTTAAAGAATATCAGGATTATTATTATATGTACGACGACCGCGAAATACCTGATCGGTTTGACCGGTCGATGCCGGAGATTTTTCCTGAAAGTTCTCCGGGCAATTTTACCTATATACCGGAATGTTCAAAATGGACGATGACTGTTTTTCATCATTATCAATGGGATTTAAATTATCGAAATCCGGGGGTTTTCGTGGAAATGCTGGATACGATTTTATTTTACGCGAATCTGGGGGTGGATATTTTACGGATCGACGCACCAGCGTTTATCTGGAAGCAAACGGGAACTACCTGTCAGAATCTGCCGGAAGCGCATACCATCCTTCAACTCATTAAGCAATGCGTTCAAATAGCGTCACCAGGAATGGCGCTGCTGGGAGAAGCCATTGTGGCCCCTTCCGACATTATGAAATATTTCGGCACTGGTGCATATACGGCCCGGGAATGCGATTTTGCTTACAATGCTACGCAAATGGCTTTACAGTGGGATGCCCTGGCAACCGGGGACACAAAAGTGATGCTGGCCGGGCAGCATGAAATTTCTCAAAAACCGCTGGGTTGTTCCTGGATCACCTATACGCGTTGCCATGATGACATTGGGCTGGGTTATGAGGATTATATGATTCAGCAGGCGGGTTTTAACGCCTATGCACACCGGCGTTTTTTGAAGAATTATTATGCGGGTCGTTACGCGGGTTCGGATGCCATCGGGGCCTTATTCTCTGTAAATCCTAAAACCCAGGATGCACGCATCAGTGGATCATTGGCCTCCTTATGCGGATTGGAAAAAGCAATCAGTGAAAAGGATGATTATAAAATTAGTTTGGCAATCCGGAAAATATTATTAATGCAGGCGCAGAGTTTTTTGATCGGAGGGATACCGATGATATTTTATGGCGATGAATTGGGGTATACCAATGATTACAGTTATCTGAAGGATCCGGAAAAAAGTTATGATAATCGGTGGATGCACCGCCCATCCATTGACTGGGAAAAAAATAAAAGAGTCGACAGCGAGGGAACCATCGAACAAATTATTTTTTCAGGAACGCGAAAGTTGATCACGATACGAAAAGAATTCTCTTTATTAAGTGATCATAAAAATATCATTTGGTTAAGACCCCATAATATTCATATCGCTGGTTTTTTCCGCACGGATGCAGGAGAAAAACTGTATTGCGTTTTTAATTACAGTGAGAAAGAGTCTTTTTTAACTTGGTATGCGTTCAAAGAATATGGAAAAATCCCCTCGAAAGTCTATGATCTCTGGGAAGGAAAGTTGTATACCGTTGGTCAGGATTATGAATATCTAGTACTGAAACCCTATTCTTTTATGATATTGCAGGCAAGGGATCAATAAAATGGACAGTTTAACCCATATTGCTGTAGGCGCCTGTATCGGGGAACTATTTCTTGGGAAAAAAATTGGTAAAAAGGCGCTGTTGTATGGGGCGGTTGCGGCGAGTTTACCGGATATTGATTTTGTGGCTGGTTTCTGGTTGAATACGACGGACGATCTAATGGCTCATCGCGGCATTACGCATTCAATTCTATTTGCCGCAGGGATGACCCTGGCGCTCGCCTGGTTTTTCGCTAAACGACATCATTCTGAAAATATTCCTCTCAAGCGATGGATTTGTTTTCTGGGAACCGAAATATTTTTTCATCTTTTTCTCGACACGTTCAACGCTTATGGGATCGGTCTATTTGAACCCTTTGTTCATAGGAGGATCTCGTTTAATTCAATTTTTGTTGCTGATCCTTTTTTTTCTCTCTGGCCAGTGATTGCAGCCTGTTTTTTGATTGTGAAAAGTCGGTTTAGTCCCCGTAGATCCTACTGGGCGGTCACGGCGCTGTTTTTGAGTTCATTATATTTCATCTATTGTATCTCTAACAAATTGCGTATAGATGAAATTACCCGCAAAGCCTTGGCGAATCAGCATATTTTGTATAACCGGTATTTTACAACGCCCACTCCTTTTAATAGCTTGTTGTGGTATATTGTTGCCCAAGATGAAACGGGCTATTATATCGGGTACCGGTCTGTTTTTGATAAAAAAAAGTTGATCGGTTTCAGATATTTCCCGCGACAGGAAAATCTCCTGACACCCTACGCAAACCGCGCAGACATACAGCAGTTAATCCGGTTTTCAAAAGGGTATTATACGGCAGATGTTATGGCTGGGGGATTGGTATTTAATGATCTCCGTTTTGGACAGATGAAAGGCTGGGAGTACCCGGATGCCCATTTTGTATTTCATTATTTTGTGCAGGACCCCGCAGATAACCGGCTTGTACTGCAAAGGAGCCGTTTTGCAAATTGGGATATGGAAACGATTCGGCTCTTTCTGCGCAGAATGCGCGGGAATTAAAAGGGAATAAAAAATTCATTATTTGAGGTAATGTGATCATCGTTCCGCCTGTTGTTTGAAATTGAATGTAAAAAGGTAAAACAGGATCCGGATGACCATATAACAAATATTCTCCCATATTTTATTGAGGAACCCATTGTGTAAGTCAAAGTTTTCCTTTGTGATCAAGACGCAGTCTTTCTTTATAATTTCTTCAAACGTATTTTGCAGCATGTTGGCAAATGCCGGGTGATTGACATCAATATTTAATTCAATACTTGCGTACGCGCTGATATCATTGACATTATAAGAACCAATTGTTGCCCACACCCGGTCGTACATAGCGACCTTGCCATGGAGTACACAGGGTTTGTATTCATAGAGATCAATATGATTTCTAAAAATCCAGCTGTAAATATATCGTTCTGCATACTTAGCGATCCTCACATCCGACATGCCGGCTAGAATTAATTTGACTTTAACGCCCCGCTCAACAGTTTTTTTAAGGTTTTTACGGATGATTCTGCCCGGTAGAAAATAACCCGACATCATGATAATTTCATCGTTGGCTTTCCGGAACATTTCCAGGTAGCTTTTAGACACCTGACTTTTTTCCATTAACCAGTCGTTCCGTCTCAAACGGAGGGAACAATTTTCATCTGGTTTAATATCGAACGGTGCTTGCTGAATTTTACAAGGATTGATTCGCTGTGAGGGATTACGTCCCTCCCAGATTTTTTTACTTAAAAGGCAAAGTTCTTTTACAATATCTCCTTCCATATGCAGGGCGAAATCGAGCCAGCCGGGCTGCCCGGGCATATCATTGTAATGGTTACTGATATTAATGCCACCGACCATGGCATATCGGTTATCCACGACAATCAGTTTATGATGCAGTCGTCGGCCAATAAAAGCATTTCGGTTTTTGAATAGAGGTTCGAAAAGCCGGAAATGGATCCCAGCATCTTCGAGTTGTTGAACGAATGAACGTGACAGTATTTGGGACGCATAGCCGTCTGTCAGCAGGTAAACTAATACGTTTCTTTTGGCGGCCTCCATCAATGCCTGAGTCACTTCCTGTCCGGTTTCGTCATCATCATAAATATACACCTGCAACTGGATGGATTCTTTGGCATCTCCGATCATCTTTAACAGCTGATCAAAATAAGGCCGTCCACCCCGAACAAGATGTACTCTGTTATTGGTTATATATCCGGAACTGTTTTTTTTAAATCGCCCCAACCGTTTCACGCCTGATTTTTAATTAATCTGTAATAGATGTCAATAAGATTTTAAACATGCGTACCACGTCTTTTAACTTTCGACGAGATATCAGTGAATCTGCCAGAGGTACGAATTTACATCATAACATTAAGTTCATTTTATTTTAATATAGGGGTTATATGCGCATTTTAGTTTTGCTAAACCCATTAGAATGAAATTCGTATACTATTACTTTCTTCTTTTCTCCGGCTTTGCAGTAGGGCAAACTAATCCGCCGGCACAGAATATTTTTATCATTACGACTGACGGATTCCGCTGGCAGGAAATTTTTAGCGGGGCAGATTCGGTTTTGATTAATGATCCTTCCTATGTGGGAGATCCCGGATTGTTAAAACAGATGTACTGGGATTCAACTGCTGCGCTCCGCAGGCAAAAATTAATGCCATTTTTATGGAATACCGTCGCCAGTAAGGGACAGATTTATGGAAACAGATTGTACGACAACAAAGTGAATGTTTCCAATATTTATAAAATTTCATATCCTGGTTACAATGAAATGCTGACGGGGTATCCCGATCCGGTTTTTATTCCCAATGTTCCGATCCGGAACAGAAACACCAGCATATTGGAATATCTGAATGATATGCCGGCCTATACAGGGAAAGTGGCTGTATTCAGTTCCTGGAATATTTTCGCAGCGATCTTAAATAAAAAGAAAAATAAGTTCCCCATCAATAGCGGGTATGAGCCGTTGCCGGACGATAGTACCATCAATACAGATATGATTAACGAGTTCCAGGAGAGGGTGATACATAAAAAGAATACCCGGTACGATCTGCTCACTTATCTCAGTGCGAGGGAATATATTGAAAAAAATAAACCACGGGTGGCAATGATTGGTTTTGGAGAAACGGATGAGTTTGCCCACAGTAAGCGGTATGATTTATATCTGCAACAGGCGTCGAACATAGATAAAATGATTGCCGAACTATGGTATTTTGTTCAGACCGATCCGTTCTATAAAAACAATACGACGTTTATTATCACAACCGATCATGGCCGCGGGGTAAACGCAAACTGGTTCAAACATGGTATACTCACGAAGGGTTCCGGAGAAACCTGGTTTGCGTTGATCGGACCGGGAATTTCGGCAGGGGGGGAAATGAAAATCAGTCAGGCTCTTTTTCAAAAACAACTGGCGTCTACCATTGCGATGTTATTGGGTGAACAATTTGAGACGTCAAAAAATAAAGCGAAGGCTATTCAGATTCCGCACGACACTGAGGGCGTTCTGGCGCTTACAAAAAAATAAATGCTTCGTTTTTTAAAAGTTCAGGCAGCCTCCATCCTCGGATCCCTTATTGATTACCTGGTGACTATTATCATGGTGGAGATATTTCATGCATGGTATGTGATGGCAAATATATTTGGCAACGTGTGCGGTGGCTCGCTACAGTTCTATTTGTGCCGCAAATGGGCTTTTAGTAATGCTCCGGGAAAGGTGAAATCCCAATTGGCTAAATTTATCCTCGTGTTTGCAGGTAACATTCTGCTTTCAGCAGCGGGCATTTACTTTTTCACGCATTATCTGCGCTTGAATTACCTGGTTTCTAAAACAGTTAGTTCCATTTTACTGGGGGTCAGTTATAATTATGTGCTACAGAAAAAATTCGTGTTTGCTGTAAACCGGGGCTGAAACGCAGAGATCAGACCGATGCTGTCCGGTTGCTACAAACGGTAGAAGCGGAAATACGCCTTGCTGTCTGGCTGGTTGCCGGGGAACTAAATAGGAGGACCCGGCAGCAGCTGAAAAAAGATAATCCAGCCATATTTATACAAGCAGTTCGTTCAATAGCAAGTTAACTGATCTTTTGCCGGATTCGGCCGCGAATGACTTATATTGTAATCCCTCACTATATTACAATACGCGAAAATGAATCCTTTAGATACCCTCCTGATATTGAAGCAGTACCCACTCTTTGAAAAGTTGAGTCACGGGGAATATAAACAGCTTTCGGTTTCAGATAATTTTAAAGAGGCCAAACAGGGTGACTTCATTTATTTTGAGGCGTTCCAGCATAATCAAATTTATTTTATAAAAACCGGGTATATCCGTTTAGGGTATCTGGATGAATCCGGTGAGCGGATTACAAAAGATATCATAGGTCCGGGCGATTTCTTTGGTCAGATTACGCTGGAGAAAACAGACCTGAACGGTGAATTTGCGCAGGCTGTGAAATCGAAGGTTAGTCTCTGTTCTTTTACGATTGATCATTTTAATGAACTGTTGAATAGTCGCCCGGATATGGCGGTGAGTTATAGTAAACTCATTGGATTACGGATGAAACGATTTGAGAACCGGCTGGTTAATATTTTACATAAAGATGTGAAAGCGCGTTTGATTTTCTTTCTTAAACAATTGTTACAGGACGCGAAAAATCCGAAAGTTATAAATGAATCTACGATTCATATTCCAAATTATCTTACCCATGAAGAGATTGCGCATCTCATTGGAACCAGCAGGCAAACGGTAACGACTCTTTTTAATGATTTCCGGGATTCGGGCGTCTGTATTTATTCCCGTCGGGAGATTATATTTTCAAACGTGCAAAATCTGATACAGTAACAGTTGTTTAGTGATTAAATTTGTCCGAATTTCGGACTCATGAAAAATGATTGCTCGGTTTCGGTTACTCTTCTGTTTTTATTGACATTGAATGCCTGTACGCAATTAGATTCGAAAAAAGAACTTCCAGCGACAGATTCTGTGCACGTGAAAAAAGGATTGTATGGATATGATCTGGCATTCCTTAAAAAATATACAGGGCGCGTCATTGAATTACAGGACAGTACGGGACAATCGAAAGTTTTGCTCTCGGCTGATTATCAGGGAAGGGTGATGACCAGCACCGCCGCAGGAGACAGCGGGAATAGTTTTGGATGGCTGAATTTTGATCTCATCGCTTCCCGGCAAAAAAAAGCGCATTTCAATCCCTATGGCGGCGAAGAACGATTCTGGCTCGGCCCCGAAGGAGGTCAATATTCTTTTTATTTTGCAAAGGGAGATTCGTTTAATCTGAATCACTGGCAGGTGCCGGGCGTGATAGACACGGCCGTTTTTGATGTGCTTCAATCCGATGCTTCACAGGCACGTTTGTGAAGAACGCCATGCTGGTGAACTATTCCGGTGCGATTTTCGACATTGGAATCACCCGTACGATCCGGCTGCTGAATAAATCAGATATCGAAAATAGGCTGCAGACGAGTATTCCGGCGGGTATTCAGTTTGTCGGATTCGAAAGTCGCAATGAGATAAAAAATACGGGCAAAAATAACTGGATAAAAGAAACAGGATTAATGTCTATCTGGTTGCTCGGAATGATGACACCCACGGCAGAAACAAAAGTCATTATTCCATTCAAAGGAGGTAAGGATTCTCATTCCTACATTACCGATAATTACTTTGGACAAATTCCACCTGACCGCCTGAAGGTGATTGATAGTGTATTGTATTTCCGTTGTGACGGGATATTTAGAAGCAAAATCGGACTCTCTCCGCGGCTAGCAAAACCCGTTACAGGTAGTTTTGATTTTAAAAGAAATGTGCTGACCTTATTGTTTCCGCAAATACATCCCGGGGCTTTGTATGTGAATTCAAAATGGGAGATTCAAAAACTCCCTTACGCAGGCGATGTCATTAATTCCTATAACGACGGGCCTTTACCCGACGGGTCCCAAATGGGGCCATTCTATGAAATCGAATCTTCTTCCCCGGCAAATGAATTAAAGGCGGGAGAGAAGTCGGAATATATTCAAACAACCTGTCATTTTCAAGGTGACTATCCGGCCTTACGCACCATGGCGCGGCAGGTATTGAAAGTTGATCTCGATGAGATAAGAAAATGGTAAGATTGCCAGCTCAATTGAACAAACCCCGGAGCATGAAATTGTATAAAACAAAGAGTGGAATCGTTTTAGAGAAAGAGAACGTATTTTATTTAATAGAAAACGAAAATTGGAATTCATTCATCAATGATGATCAGATTTATTCCAGACTGGTTCAATTGGCCGGTCAATTAAAGCCGAATCCAGGCGCCAATCGACTGATTGAATCTGAATTGCAGGCGCCCATTGAAAGTCAGGAGATCTGGGCATGTGGCGTGACGTATAACCGGAGTAAGGTAGGGCGGCAGGAAGAGTCAAAACTATCCGGCGGAGCTGATTTTTATGCAAGGGTCTACGAAGCGGAACGTCCGGAAATATTTTTTAAAGCGACCGCTTATCGCACGGTTGGTCATGGTGATAAAGTCAGAATCCGGAAGGATTCCACCTGGGATGTACCGGAGCCGGAATTGACATTAATGGTTACCTCTTCGGGGAAAATTATTGGATACACGGTGGGCAATGATATGAGTTCAAGAAGCATTGAAGGGGAGAACCCACTCTACCTGCCGCAGGCTAAAACCTATGATGGGAGTGCCTCGGTTGGGCCATGTATTTATATAACCGAAGAAGCGTTGCCCACCGATACGCTGATACAAATTCAGATTCTGCGGCAAGGAATGGAAATGTTTCAGGGCGAAGTGGCCATCAGTCAGATAAAAAGAAAACTAACCGATCTGGTTTCTTATGTGTTCCGGGAAAATACATTTCCTTATGGTTGTCTGATCATGACGGGAACGGGCATTGTGCCGCCCAATGACTTTACATTACAAAAAGACGATGAGATCATCATTCACATTCAATTAATCGGAACCCTCCTTAATACCGTCCAATAAATAAATCGGACAGGAAAAAGATATCATGGATAATAAACTTTCACAGACGCATTCGGAAATTTTTTATGCTGAAAATCCCGCAACGGGCGCCCGGCTGGAGCCAGCCTATTACGAAGCTTCGCAAAATGAAATTCAAAACGCTATCGTAAAAAGCAATGCAGCTTTTCAGCAATACAGAAATAAAACCGGCGTCGAGAAGGCCGAATTTCTGGAAGCGATTGCAAGTGAAATACAAGCGTTGGATCTTACTTTAATACAGCGGGCGATGGAGGAAACCGGCTTGCCGGAAGGAAGATTACTCGGAGAGCGGGGGAGGACAGTCGGTCAGCTAAAACTTTTTGCCACTTTACTGAGGGATGGTTCCTGGGTGGATGCCCGTATGGATACCGCCGATCCGGATCGCAAACCCGCACCACGGCCCGATATCCGCAGTATGCAAAAGGCATTGGGACCTGTAGGAATTTTTGGGGCTTCCAATTTTCCGTTTGCTTTTTCCGTTGCGGGCGGAGACACGGTTTCCGCGCTGGCAGCGGGTTGTACAGTAGTTTTTAAAGCACATCCTGCGCACCCGGGCACCTGCGAACTCGTGGCGCTGGCCATCCGGCAGGCGATTATTAAAACTGGCATGCCGGAGGGTATTTTTTCGATGCTGCATGGAAAAAATTCGGAGGTCGGGATGGCAATCGTACAGCATCCATTAATAAAAGCCATTGGTTTTACCGGATCTTTCACAGGTGGCCGGGCCTTATTTGATGCTGCAAATAAAAGAATAAACCCCATTCCGGTATATGCCGAAATGGGCAGCACAAATCCTGTTTTTATACTGCCAGGTATTTTAAAGGAGAGCAGCGAAAAAATTGCAGCGGAGCTCACGGCTTCCGTGACACTGGGTGTTGGACAATTTTGTACCAATCCGGGATTGGTTTTCGTCCAGCATGCTCAGGAAGAAAATGATTTCAGTAATCATTTGTCAAAACGGTTTAATGAGACGAATCCCGGCACCATGCTGACAAAAGCAATCAAGAATAATTATCAAAAAGGAACCGACAGATTAAGTTCAATGGATCAGGTGATCCGATTAACAACAGGAATCAACGAAGTCGGAGATGCTCTGGGGAAAGCTCAATTATTTCTGGCGAATGCCGAATTGTTTCTTCAGGAAGATATTTTGGAAGAAGAAGTATTCGGTCCCTCCACACTGGTTATCACGGCGACAGATAAAAAACAATTATTACAGGCAGCCGAAAAACTGGGCGGCCATCTGACGGCTACGATCCATGGTACAGCATCCGATCTGGAGGAATATGTGGAACTGATCTCCATCCTGGAGCAAAAAGTCGGCAGGATATTACTCAATGGTTATCCAACCGGTGTAGAAGTTTGTCATGCGATGGTGCACGGGGGACCTTATCCGGCGACCACGGACAGCAGAACAACTTCTGTTGGCACGCTCGCGATCCATCGTTTTGCACGCCCGGTTTGTTATCAGAATTTTCCGCAACATTTATTGCCGGCGGAAATAAAGGATGATAATCCGTTGAACATATGGAGAATGGTGAATGGACAAATGAAACAGCGTTCATAGCGTATGCGATTCATCATCCTGCTCATGATCAGTATCGGATTATTTGCCGGTGGAAAATCTGTTTCCCGGACAGCGGAAGGTACCGCAGTGCAGTCTGCCAAGAATTATTTTGTCATCCAATCACGGCTTTTTAGTGCAGACTGCAATCAATTAAAGTCCTGTGCAAAGGGACTGAATAAAGGCGCTTACAGTGTTCAGCGCGCGGCGAAGCAACTACGTACTTGCAGGCAGCAGTATAAAAAAATAGAATCCTTTGTAGAATATTTTTTTCCAGGGGCTGCCCACATATATAATAGAGCACCGAATTATGAGCTCGAGAAACCTTTTATTGAGTATCAGGAACCGGTGGGTTTTCAGGTTATCGAATCGCTGTTATTCGAAAAATCAGAAAAGATCGATCAGAAAAAATTAATGGGGCAGGTAAACCTGCTGGCCGAGTCAGCCGCCGGCCTGCCCACGCTGCCTTTTGAAACTGAAATAACAGATCAACAGTTATTGGAAAGTCTCCGGATAGAACTTATCCGGATCATGAGCCTGGGCATCACCGGATACGATGCGCCTGAGTTAAAAACGGGTTTAAGCGAATCCCGAGGAGCCCTTGAATCTTTTCGCTTTCAGTTAGAGCCTTTTTTGATCAGGGGTGATGGAACGGCCGAAAGGTTGCGAATTTTAACAGACGAATCCATTCATTATCTAACGTACAATCATGACTTTGATCGGTTCGACCGTTTTACTTTTTTGAGAAAATCTGCTTTACCCCTGCAAGAAATGCTTGGATTATTTGTGCGTGAAAATAATCTCCGATTGGACGGCGATGGGGTTTTAAATAGAGATGCCGATAATTTATTCAGTGCAAATGCATTCAGGGGGGACCAATTTGACACGCATGCCCCGAACAACCCCGCTTTGAATAAGCTGGGATACATACTTTTTTCTGAAAAATCCTTATCCCGTAATCAGGTTCGGAGTTGTGCCTCCTGCCATCAACCGGAAAAAATGTTTACCGACGGACTGCCGGTCGGCGTAGCTTTGGATGGGGGTACAGCCCTTGCCAGAAATGCCCCTGGCTTACTGTACAGCGGTTTTCAGTTCGGGCAATTTTGGGACGGAAGATCCAATACCCTGGTAAATCAGATTGGCACGGTGTTACATAATCAGGAAGAAATGGATATAGACACGGTTTCCATTGCACATAAACTGGCAAAAGACAGCTTGTATGTTGATTTATTAAAACGTGCCTTTCCGGATTCGACAATTTCGTCCCAATCGGTGATGTTTGTTGTGAGCGCGGCAATCGCTTCTTATTTAAGAACTTTACATCCTCAAAACTCACTTTTTGATCAGGCTATTCAGGGTAAAAAAAATCTTTTGAGTACCGAACAGATCAATGGATTTAATTTATTTATGGGCAAAGCCCGCTGCGCCACCTGTCATTTTATTCCGCTGTTTAATGGACTGATGCCACCCTATTACGATCAAACAGAATATGAAGTTTTGGGAACAACCGCCACCGACGATCTCGACCATCCGGTATTAAGTGATGATCCCGGAAGATTTAAAGTTTATCCGGTATCCTTTTATAAACATGCTTTCAAAACACCCACCTTGCGAAATGTGGCGAAAACGGGTCCCTATATGCATAACGGATCATTTCATTCATTGGAAAGCGTCATGCTATTTTATAATAAAGGAGGGGGCATTGGACTGGGTTTAAAAGTTTCTGAACAAACTCTATCGCCGGATGCTTTACATCTTAACAAAGTGGAGATGAATAATATTATTCTTTTTATGAAATCACTCACCGATTCAATATAATGGAACACAGAAAATAAGAACTGTTAATAATGTCGTCATATTGGGATGTTATTTTTGCCTTGATTAAAATCAGTAAGAATTTATGAAAAATATAGTCTTTATAACATGCGCCATACTGTTTTTTTTATATGAACCGGGTTATTCACAGGACCAAAAAAATAAAAAACCCAACGTTATAAGGGGCGCTTTTTTGCAATCGGCTTCAACGAACCGGATCGTTATTCGGTGGAGAACAGATATTGCTTGCAATTCCTATGTGCGGTACGGATCCCTGACTTCGATCCTGACACACGTGGTTGCCGATTCTCAGCTGGTAACGGACCATATCGTGACAGTTGTCGGACTCAAACCGTATAAAAAATATTATTATTCTGTTGGTACTGAAAAACAGACACTGCAAACCGGTCCGAATAATTATTTTACGACATTTCCTTTACCGGGGACGATCGGATCTTACCGTATAGCAGCCGTAGGTGATTGTGGAAATAATTCTGTCAATCAGCGGCAGGTGAGAGATCAGCTGATAAAATATGTGGGAAACCGGAATTTGGATGCATGGATATTATTGGGAGATAATGCGTATTCGAGCGGACGGGATGCTGAATTTCAATCAAACTTTTTTAATATTTATAAAGATAATCTGCTTCCAAAATATTCGCTGTTCCCCTCGCCCGGAAATCATGATTACAAAGACGGAGATCCGGTAGATGAGGCATCGGCACAGATTACCCATAAAATGGCGTATTTCCGTAATTTTACTCTACCGGTGAATGGAGAATCGGGTGGAGTATCTTCTCATAATCCGGCTTTTTATTCATTTGATCTGGGCAATATTCATTTTCTTTCATTGGATTCATACGGGAAAGAAGAAAAAAAGTACAGATTATCGGATACGCTGGGACCTCAGGTTCAATGGATCAAAAAAGATCTGGAAGCCAATAAAAACAAGGGATGGATAATCGCCTATTGGCACCATCCGCCGTTCACGATGGGCTCGCATAATTCTGATGAAGAAGAAGAACTGGTTCATATCCGGGAAAACTTTATCCGCATATTGGAACGGTATGGGGTGGATCTGATTTTATGCGGGCATAGCCACGACTATGAGCGATCAAAACTCATGCAGGGTTATTATGGCATGGAAAAAGAATTCGACGCTTCTAAATACCTCGTGAATACTTCTTCCGGATTTTATGACGGGAGCGCAAATTCTTGTCCGTTCTTAAAGAATTCGGCTTCAGGATATAAAGGGACGGTCTATGTGGTGTCTGGTTCTGCAGGTCAATTGGGTGGTCAGCAAAGTACTTTTCCGCATGATGCCATGCCTTATTCGAATGCCGACAATGGAGGAGTTTCTATGCTGGAAATAAATGATAACCGCCTGGATTTAAAGTGGCTTTGTGCAGATGGTCAGATCCGGGATCATTTCACCATGATGAAAGAGGTGAACAGGGATACAACGATTCATGTAAAAAAAGGCAGAACAGCAACATTGACGGCCTCTTACATTGGGAAATACTTTTGGAGTTCAGGGAATGCCCATTCGAGAAGTATAAAAGTGAACCCCGTATCAAGTACAATTTATGAAGTGACGGATAACCTGAACTGTGTGAAAGATCGATTCGATGTAAAAATCGATTAGCAGCAGGATGGTTCATTTAATTCTTATCCAAAGCCGGCAATAAATCCAGCAGGTTATGAATTATGAGATCCGGATGGGCCGATAAAAGTTGCTCATAAGTATGCGCACCGGTTGTAATCCCGATATTTAAGTAACATCCTGCATTGGCACCTTCTTCAATATCTATCATCGAATCGCCTACCTTAATGACTTCATGGGCATCTTGAATCCCAAATTTTTTCATGGCAAAGAGGATCATATCAGGCTGTGGTCTGTTTTGAACAACATCACTTGCCGTGACGAGACCGTCGATTATTCCACCTTCCTCCCAGCGCAGTTTATTGAGCAGGGTGCGGGCAGTTTCTTCATTGTAACCGGTATTCAATACGACAAGAATATTCTTTTTTTTCAATTGGTGAAATAATTCTTCGGCTCCTTCGATTGGTTTTATCTCTAGATTTTGGTATGCCAGTGCCAGCATCACAATAAAATTTTGATAAATGCTGTTGGCCAACTGGATGTTTTCACCTCCATTCTGACTGTGGAGGATGTCTTTAATAGCTTTTAGTTTTTCTTTACCTGCGCCTTCTGCGAGTACCTGATCGAGGGTGAAATCATATCCAGCCTGATTGATGGCTTTTCGAAGGGTCTTATACACAACATTATTTTCATTTACGGTTGTTCCAGCCATATCGAACACGATCATTTTTACCAATGGAATAATTTTATCCGGTTATAAAATAAAGTTCACCAATTCAGAAAATATCATGAATCTACTTTTTTCTTATCTCTCATAATTGTAAAGAAATATTTTTTTTGAGTATTCGCTGCCGCTTTTGAGATGGCTGAACTGGCATCGAATAGATTATCATATCGTGTTCCGTTAAAAATGCATGTTTTGTCCGATTGATAACTTTGTTTTTCCTGTTTAACGGCCGGATAGAAATATTTTTTTTCCATTTCAATCAGTAACTTTTGATAATCCGGTTCGGTGCTGTTCAGTAACTTGACAGAAGTAATGTATTTGGGCATTTGATCCTGTTTTTATATAACCTTTGATTATTAAAATTAGGGACTATACATTACGTCAATGTGATGAAAATGTCACTGGAAGTTTATATTTTTATATTTCGAATGAACCGGACCTTAGGCCCCAAAAAAGGCCCCGCGATATCGCTGAGCCTTAATAAATTGATAAGATGATATATCATTTCAGAAATCCTTCCGCTTTCATCTGCTTTTTCACCGTCTTGCAAACGTCCTGGAACAAAGGCACCCTGCCTCCTGGATTCTTCGTGAGGGTGTTAGCAGAATAGATCAGGCTATTCTTTAACAGAGAATATATATTCACTTCAACATCCCAGGTGTGGTCGGTTTGAACATAACCGGGTGTTCCGGGATTATACATCGTTCCGCCCCATCCACCATAACCACCCCAGCCGCCCCAGCGATATCCCCAGCCATTCCCCCAGTATCCGCCCCAGGTATTATAATAAGAAGGTGCTTGTCCGGGTACATAATGCTGGTGTACCAAAACATTTACTTGTTTCACGATCACGATGCCGTCAAAACCAT
>JAYWCS010000114.1:0-3531 GCA_043780315.1 Bacteroidota bacterium
TTGCGGTGGATGATATTTTGGCTGAAATGAGACGACTCTCAGCCGCCGGATTTACTCTTCTGAATACGGAACCTAAACCAGGCGCAGATAATAAATTAGTATGTTTTCTTCATCCCAAAGACACCCGCGGGGTGTTGATCGAATTGTGTATGGATAAGGAAGATGTGAAAAGCGTGGAGGTAAGATAGTGCGGGCGTGTGAAAGTATGTTGGATTCACACTCCCACACTATCATACTTGTATTACCACACTTCCATACTACCTCACTAATTACTTTCTTCTCCTTCCACTTTATTCAGTCCGAGTTTTTCCATCGCCACCTGGGCGGCGATCTGGCTCGCATCTTTTTTATTATAGGCACGACCCTGTGAAATGAGTTCGCCATTCACAACGGCACCGACGGTAAACAAACGGCGGCCACCCTCCATATGTTCGTCGAGCGTTTCGAACTCGAGATTTTTTCCGTTTTTATTTGCCCAGCCGTATAATTTGTTTTTGTGGTTGATCTCCAGATTTTCCAGGTCGTCCATAAACAGATAGGGTTGGATGATACGCTCCATTACCCATTGCCTGCATTTGTCGTACCCTTTGTCAAGATAAATGGCACCCACTACTGCTTCCAGTGTGTTGCCGAATATCTGGCTCATTTTAAGCGAGCCATCGAACTTATTAAAATAAGAAATTTTCCGAAGGCCCATTTTGACCGCGATATCATTGAGTTGTACGCGGTTCACCATTTTACTCCTCATTTCAGTCAGAAATCCTTCTTCTTTATATGGATATTTTTTAAAAAGAAAATCGGCAATGATAGCGCTCAGAATCGCATCGCCGAGATATTCCAGCCTTTCATTATTCTCATCCGAGCTTTCCTTTACGGAACGATGCGTAAGCGCTGTTCTGTATAATACAGCGTTGACAGGTACAAAACCCAGCACATTACGCAATTGCTTACGAAAAGCAACGATTGAAGAGTCTGTCTTAAAAATTCTGCCTAAAAATCCCACAGCACAATATAATTTGAAATTTTGGAAATCCGGAAATACAACGGGGGAATTAGAAAATGTGCTGCTATAGAAATAAAACCGATATGGAAATAAAAATTATATCCCGAACGGGACCCTGAAGCCAAACCTGAAGTTGATTTTATCAAAACAATCGTTGACCATTGCAAACTTCAAATTCAACCTTTGTAATCAGGCTTTGTATTTCTTTACGATCACGCAGGCATTATGCCCTCCAAAACCAAAGGTATTACTGAGTGCAGCATTTACTATTCGTTTCTGGGGTTTGTGGAAAGTAAAATTGAGACGGGTATCCAGTTCCGGATCGTCTTCGAAATGATTGATGGTAGGGGGAACGATATCATCGACCACACTCATGATACAGGCGATGGCTTCAATCACGCCGGCGGCACCCAGACAATGGCCGGTCATTGATTTAGACGAACTGATATTAACTTTGAAGGCATGTTCACCAAAAACATCCATAATTGCTTTTACTTCCGATACATCGCCGAGCGGTGTAGATGTGCCATGGGTGTTGATATAGTCGATGTCCGCCGGCGTCATTTGGGCATCGCGCAGGGCAGCATTCATGACGTTCTTGGCGCCTCTTCCGTCGGGATGCGGGGCGGTGATATGATATGCATCGCCCGTTGCGCCGCAGCCGGCGATTTCACAATATATTTTTGCTCCGCGGGCTTTGGCGTGTTCGAGCTCTTCCAGAGTAACCGCACCGGCACCTTCACCAATTACAAAACCATCCCGTCCTTTATCGTACGGACGGCTGGCCGTTTGCGGACAATCATTCCGTTCACTCATTGCTTTCATGGCATTGAAACCGCCCACGCCCGCTTCCGTAATCACGCTTTCTGACCCACCGGTCAGAATGATATCGGCGATCCCCAGCCGGATGAGATTAAAAGATTCCATTAACGCATTTGTCGACGATGCGCAGGCACTGACGACAGCAAAATTGGGACCTCTAAAACCATGTCGGATGGAAATATGACCGGCCGCGATGTCCAGAATCATTTTCGGAATGAAGAAAGGATTGTACCGGGGCAGCCCCTCTCCGAGGGCGAAATTGGCCACTTCTTCCTGAAAAGTATTGATGCCGCCGATACCGCTGGCGAATACAACTCCCACCCGGTCGCTATCCACATTATCTTTTGTAATCCCCGCGTCGGCGACTGCCTGATCGCTGACGCAAACAGCTGTTTGAGCGAAACGATCCAGCTTCCGGGCTTCTTTTTTATCCAGAAAGCTGTGGGGATCGTAATTCTTCAACTCACACGCAAAGCGGGTCTTGAATTTCGTTGCGTCGAAGAGGGTAATCTGAGCGGCGCCGGAAACGCCCTGTAACAGGCTAGTCCAATAATCGTCAAGATTATTTCCAATTGGTGTAAGCGCTCCAATTCCTGTAACGACAACTCTTTTCAGTTCCATGTTACCCATTGCGCGGAAAATAAATAATGTGATAAATCCGCTTTCTAGGCCGAAGAGGCTTCGAAAAGCGGATCAACGAGTTTAGCGCAGCATAAGAAGAACCCCTTATTTGGCGTGCTCTTCCAGGTACCCGATGGCCTGACCGACCGTCGTGATGGTCTCTGCCTGTTCGTCGGGAATTGAGATATTGAATTCCTTTTCGAATTCCATAATCAATTCAACGGTGTCAAGCGAATCGGCGCCCAAATCGTTGGTAAAAGAGGCCTCGTTTGTCACTTCGGCTTCCTCTACTCCTAGCTTATCCACTATAATTTTTTTGACGCGTGTTGCGATGTCTGACATTTTTATAAATTTTAGTTTCGGCTGCAAAAATATAATTTTTGATCTAAACACAACCAACAAGCTATTTCAATTTTATTTTTTGATTTGGATTATATACCGGAATTTGAGATTTCTTCTGCCCTTTTCCTAAAATAAACTCTCAATAGCATGGCACTTAAGCAGATAGACTATGGTTCCCCGGAGCATGAAATGATGCTTCGCTTGCGGAACGACCTGCTGAGAAAGCCGCTGGGACTGAGTTTTAGCCCGGAAGAAATCGAAAAAGAGAAAGACGATGTGCTCATTTGTGCCTTTGAAGACGAGCGGATGCTGGGTTGCTGCCTCCTCACGCACGTGGCACCCAAAACGATGCGCCTACGCCAGATGGCCGTATATAATAATCTGCAGGGTAAGGGAATCGGACGTGCCTTGATGGTTTTTGCTGAAAATATCGCCCGCGATATGGGAAACGATACCCTGATGATGCATTCCAGGGTAACAGCGACCGGTTTTTACGAAAAACTGGGCTACCTGGTACAAAATAGTCAGTTTATTGAAGTCACCATCCCCCACGTAGTGATGGTCAAAAGCCTGCGCTAATCACTCCCCCGCTTCCTCACTTTCCTGCTCACTTTCCTATAACGGTCGCGTATATACGCTGCATAAATTCCAGTAATTTTTTCATGGAAGGCATTTCACTGATGACCAGCATAAATAATTTTCCATTCTGCCGTAACCTTGCCTGCCGGGTTTGTTTTTGAATA
>JAYWCS010000115.1:0-8956 GCA_043780315.1 Bacteroidota bacterium
TATAGTTTTCAATTTTATCCTGGGCAGAAGAGTAAATTTGCAGCAATACGAAAATGCAGGTTATGCAGAACCTAGGCGGCTTGCTCATAGCAGGTTGTTTATAGGTTGTTAACGTTCTAAAAATATATAAATTATAATTTATAACTCAGATATCTCTATGAATCTTATAGAAAAAAGTCATTTCATCAAATCCATCTCCGCCAGCGCAGGCTTTGATTTTTGTGGGATCACTGCTGCACGACCACTGGATGAAGAGGCCCGAAAACTGGAAAACTGGCTACAGCAGGGCAAACACGGGGCGATGACTTACATGGAGAAAAATTTTGACCTAAGGGTAAACCCTTACAAACTTTTGCCGGGTGCTAAATCGGTGATTTGTTTTCTGATTAATTATTTTCCCGAAAAAGCCCAGGAAACAAACGCGCCAAAAATTTCGAAATATGCCTATGGAACCGACTACCATGAGGTAATTCGGCCCAAACTGAATTTTCTGCTGCAGCAGATGAGAGAGAAATTCGGGGATTTTCAGGGCCGGGGATTTGTTGACAGCGCCCCCGTGCTGGAAAGGTCCTGGGCCGTACTCAGCGGACTCGGATGGGTGGGGAAAAACGGTAATCTGATTCATAAAAAAAGTGGTTCGTACTTTTTTATTGCGACCCTTATTGTCGATATTAATCTGGCTTGTGATGCACCGGCCATCACCGATTATTGTGGAACCTGCACGCGCTGTATTGACGCCTGCCCCACGGAAGCAATCGGGAAAGAAAAAGTGGTAGATGGCAGTAAGTGTATTTCATATTTCACCATCGAACTCAAGGATCTGCTCATTCCCGATCCGATGAAGGACAAGTTCAATAACTGGATGTTCGGCTGCGATATCTGTCAGGATGTTTGTCCCTGGAACCGATTCGCCCAACCGACCCGGGAAGCGGCTTTTACACCCCTTCCTGAAATTCTGCACTATAAAGAAAAGGACTGGCAGGAGATGACAGAAGAAGGTTTCAAAAAAATATTTTCGTCTTCGCCGCTCAAACGTGCAAAATATTCCGGCATCCGCAGAAATTTGCAATTCCTTAAAAAGAACGATTAATGGTTGGCCGGAAGCCATTGCCAGATTCCAACAAAACATATATCATACCTTTATTTATGAACAACAGCGGGCTTAGTGAACGGGATGCAAAAGTTATCTGGCATCCATATACCCAGCACCAGCAGATGACCCTGCCCGTACCCATCGTACAGGGTAAAGGAGCTCTTTTATTTGATGAATCCGGCAATTCGTACATCGACGCCGTCAGCAGCTGGTGGGTGAATCTGCATGGACATGCCCATCCTTATATCGCAGAAAAAATTTATCAGCAGGCATTGACGCTGGAGCAGGTCATCTTTACCAACTTCACTCACGAACCCGCGGTGCTGCTCGCCGAGCGTTTACTCCGTATTCTTCCTGGCCAGCTGGCTAAAATATTTTATTCCGACAATGGATCTACGGCCGTAGAAGTGGCACTGAAAATGACCATTCAATTTTGGCAGAATGAGGGCCAGCAAAACCGGCGCAAAATTCTGGCCTTCGAACATGCTTATCACGGGGATACTTTTGGAGCCATGAGCGTGAGTGGTCGCGGGCTCTTTACCGATGCTTTTGCAGAGGAGTTATTCGAAGTGATTTTTATCGAGACACCCCATGCCGGCAACCTGGAAAAAATAAAATCAATCATTGAAACCCAAGCCGGTCAGATCGCCGGTTTTATTTACGAACCGCTGCTGCAGGCAGCCGGCGGCATGCGAATGTATGCGCCAGCGGATATGGATGCCCTCCTTAAATTCGTTCAATCAAAAAATATTCTTTGTATTGCCGACGAAGTGCTGACCGGTTTTGGAAGAACGGGAAGTTTATTTGCCAGCGAAAGATTATCTCATCCCCCGGATATGATTTGTTTGAGTAAGGGATTAACCGGCGGCACCATGGCTCTGGGTGTAACGGCTTGCAATCAGAAAATTTTTGATGCTTTTTTAAGCAACGACCGGCGGAAAACTTTTTTCCATGGTCATTCCTTCACGGCCAATCCCATTGCCTGCGCAGCGGCACTGGCCAGCATGGATCTTCTGCTGGAGAAAAACTGCCTTGATCAGAGACTGATGATTCAACAAAACCATCAAATTTTTATCGACCAGAAATTATCCGCGACGGATACGGATTTTTTCCGCAATATCCGTTTACAGGGAACCATTCTGGCTTTTGAATTAAATACGGGCACAGACGGCTATATTAACCAGGCTGGACCCGAAATCCTATTCCAAAGTATGAAACAGGGTATCTACCTGCGCCCACTGGGAAATACGGTTTACCTGATGCCTCCTTATTGTATTACTACAGCGCAGATGGATCAGCTATACGATTTTTTATTGTCGATCCGATCGCTTTTACCGGACTACTAACGGGAATGGTTACCTGCACATTATCCCAGGCAATCACCACCGCCTCGGGCGGAAGACTGAACGTTAGTTGTTCTACCGGACTGTCGAGTTTTTTGACCGGCACGTCCACCTGAAGCACATCCAGCTTTTTATACTGCTCGTAGTCGAAAGCACCCCACTGTCCGAGTTGTCCATTTAGAATGATGGTCCAGCTTTGTTCATTTGGAATGACAAACAAAGTATAGGTGCCGGCTTTTAATGCCTTACCGCCAAAAATCACGTTTTTATCGAATGAAATCGTGGTCGCAGAATCCGCCCCGCAACGATACACTTTACCATAGGGTTCCAATCCCCCGAAAATTATCCGTCCCTTTTTATACGGTCTGCCATAACGAACGGAAACATCCTGACCGGTAGCGGTTTCATGCGGACTCAATGGCTTTTTCTCTCCTCCACAACCAGTAAAAAAAATACTCGCGATAAAAGATAATAAAATAAGATTTCTCATATGATCGAAATTTAAAAATTAACAGGACGTAAAGATAAAGCGAAAAAAAACTATGCCGGCAGCAGTTGTTTTTGAAGATTCAGCAGGGATTCTTCCATCTTGGGTCCCAGCTCTTTTTCGTAAAACATACTGGCCAGCTTTTCCCAGGGATACCATTTCAAATGAAAATGCAGTGTCCATTGCACGACGATCCGTCCATTCACATCGGTAATTGTATAGTCACCGATAAAGGAGTTATCGCCCCGTTGCCATCTCGCAATGATTTGATGAGCGGTACTTTTTACCAAGGTAACCGATAAGGCACCACGACTTAAATAATTGGAGTCGTTTAACTCCGGAGAAAGACCCGTATTTTCCGGCGCAGCAGCATTCGCAAGTAACAAATTCCAGTTTTTCCAGGTACGGAGATCCGCAATTTCTTTTTGAACCCGCTCTGCAGGACACTTCATTTCAAGGATGCGGCTGACGGAGATGTCTGCCGGAAAAAGTGCAAAAACAAACAGAATCACAAGAGAAAAAACAATAATGCTGGCGATGATCAGTTTCAACGGGGTATTTTATTGCGGGAACTATTCCCATTTAAATGTTTTGATGGCCACCGCATAAATCAATACCCCCCAAAGGGATAAAATTCCAATCTGCTTTCCACAATCAAAAAGCGAGGCGCCTTCAAAGGCCACATTGCGCATCGCATCATTGAGTTGTTTGAGCGGAAGGATTTCGCATAATCCCTGCAGCCATTTAGGGAAGGCCGAAGTGGAAAAAAAAGTTCCGCCTAATAAAAATTGAGGCAGCGTGAAAATATTTGCAAAGGGTGGAATCGAGCTTTCGTTTTTCGCCACACTACTGATGATGAATCCGAATCCCATGAACACGATCAGTCCGAGAAAACTCAGGAACAACATTTCCAAAAAAGTGCTGAATCCGTTGACCAGCGTGAAATGAAAGAAAAAATGACCGGCTAATATAATCACCACCGACGTCAGCAATTGAAAACATACCCGGCTCAGGGCTTCGCCGAATACAATATTTTTCCGGTTAATGGGCGTTGCATAAAACCGCTTCAACACCAGCGTTTGCCGTAAATTAAAAAATACAAAAGCGACCCCGAATACCGCGGCGCTCAATAAAGAAAATCCGAGCATGCCGGGTAAGATAAAATCGATCATCGTATACTCTCTGCCTGGTAATTGTGGCAGGGATTCGATCGAAATCATTTTAAACTGGAGTGGAATTCTTCCCTCCTGTATCTGCTGACTGGTTTGCGCCAGGATCGCGCGCAAAACCGGATATTGATCTGCCGAAGCTGAAGAAGTCTGTGTTCGAATTTTAAACTGGGTAAATCCCATGGGAGATGTAGAAGAGTCAATCGAAACAATAGCGGCGAACCGACCCTTCACCAGATCCCTGTTAAGCGCCGCACTATCTTTCTCCGGGCGGATCAACACCAGCCCCGATGACCGCAACGCGCGAATAAAAGTGCTGGAACTATCGGCTGGGTTTCTAAGAGCGATCGATACCGACGAGCCCCCGCCACCGATGAACCCAAAGACGAGAATAAAAACCAAGGGGAATCCCAGACTGAAAATGACAGCCGAGGGACTACGCAAAATCGCGCGAAGACTGGCTTTCGTGATGGCGAGCATGGCCCTGAATTGACTATACGGTCGGTTCATACAATATTTTCTATGACGGCTAGGGAATCAGATTGAATGTAAAAGGCACGCGGGTTTGGGGAACGCCGGACATGGTTTGATAATCTGACATCATCTGATACCATTGCGCCCCCTGCTCACCGAGATCTTCGCGGATGGTTTTTACTTTGACCGAACGGCCAAAACTATTCAGCAGCAGATCGCGGAAGTTCTCCGGTTCGGGGTATTCGCGTAACCGATAACTTTTCAGCTTCGCCATATGGGCGGCGCAATCCAGGGCATCCTGTATCCCGCCGATCCGGTCGATCAATCCGAGCTCCAACGCTTTTTCTCCGCTCCACACCCGGCCCTGCCCGATACTATCAATATAAGTGATTTGTTTTTTTCTGCCATCTGCGACACGCGAAGTGAAATCGTGGTAGATGCTATCCACATCATTCTGCATAAATTTCTTCTGCATCTCCGTCATCGGCTGATACATCGTAATCGCATCCGGATTTTTAGCCGTTTGCACACGGTCGAATGTAACTCCCAATTTGTTTTTAAAAAACGACTGGGTATTAAAAACAATACTAAAAACACCGATCGAACCGGTGATGGTCATCGGGTCAGCAAAAATACTATCCGCATTACAGGATAAATAATAACCGCCCGAGGCAGAAACATCTCCAAAGCTGATCACGACCGGCTTGGAAGCCTTCGCTAAGGTTAGTTCCCGCCAGAGATTTTCACTTACGAGCGCTGAACCCCCGCCCGAATTAATGCGTATTACAATGGCCTTTATATCATCATCGAGCCGCGCTTTACGAATGATTTGCCGGTAAGCATCCTCCCCGATCTCCTTTTGACTATTTTTCCCACCCACAATACTTCCTTCGGCATAAATCAGGGCTATACGATCGGAACCGGAAAATTTAATTTTCATATTCACCGATTCCCAATATTTCCCGATGGGAACAAAATTGATTTCCGTGATGGAACCTGATTTTACTTTTTTTGAAATTTCATCCATCACTTCATCATTATATTTCAGACCATCCACCAGTTTGTATTGCAACGCATCCCGGGCGGACTGAATTAATTGCTCATCCACACAACGCCTTAAAACCGCCGTGTCGAGCTGGCGGGCAGAAGCAGTTTGAATTAAAATATGATTGAAAATATCCCCGAGTAAAACGGTTAGCTGCAGCCGGTTCGCATCCGACATTTTATCGGCGCGCAAAGGTTCCGTGGCACTCTTAAATTTCCCGGCATAAAAAATCTCCGGCTGGATTTCCAGCTTATCCAAACCACCCTTCAAAAAGCCCAATATGGTACTCAAACCATGCCACTCCAGACCGCCTTTCGGATTACAATAAACCTTGTCGGCGACATTGGCTACATAATAAGATTTCATGGAAATCACTTCGCCATATGCATAAATGAATTTGCCGGATTTTTTAAAGTCAATCAGCGCATTGCGGATCTCTTCCGAACTGCCGAGTCCGTTGTCATTTCCGTTAGACTTAATATAAACACCCTTTATCGCTGAATCCGTTTTCGCATATTTGATCATCCGAAGTACATCATATACGCCGGGCGTATTATACCGGTTATCGCTGAATTTCGTGAGCGGATCGTCACCTGGTTTTTCAGCAAAAGAAAGGCTCAGGTCGAGAACCAGCACCGCTTTCGATCCCGTTTCCACCGTCGTTGAACTGGAGATACTGCCGATCAATCCGGCAGCGAAAAAGAACAGGATAACAACAAAAGCGATCAGGGCCAGTAGACTTGCAAAAAATATTTTAAAAAAGCTCCGCATGCGCTTTCTGTTTTTATGTTTTTAAAAATAAAGATATTTGAACCAGATAAAAGAATTCATACATGAACAAAGCTTATCTTCTAACGGGTGGAAATGAGGGTGACAGATGCCAGCATATGCAGCAGGCACGGGCAAATATAGAACATATTTGCGGTCGTCTATTACAAGTTTCCTCTCTGTACGAAACGGCTCCCTGGGGCAAAACCGACCAGCCAGACTTTCTCAACCAGGTGTTGTTGGTAGAGACCCCTTTCTCTCCGCAGGCCTTACTGCAGGCCTTGCTCGGCATAGAGAATGAACTCGGACGGAAACGATCGGTAAAAAATGCGCCCAGAACCATCGACATAGATATTCTGTTTTATAACAGGATCGTTTTGGAAGAACCCGGCCTCTGTATTCCACACCCGCGAATAGCCGAACGGCGCTTTGTTCTGGAGCCATTGAATGAACTGTCCCCTGATTTTTTACATCCCGTGCTGGGTAAAACCATCCTGCAGTTGTTGCTGAAATGTAGTGATGAATTAGCGGTAAAAAAAATCGAATGAGCGGTTTTTAACCGCCGGGATTCCGGATATTTACAGCTTCATGAACTATCATTTTATCGCAGTAGAAGGAAATATCGGCGCAGGAAAAACCACGCTTGCCCATCTCTTGTCCCGGCATTTCAATTCCCGTCTTATCCTGGAAGCGTTTGCAGAGAATCCTTTTCTGCCCAAGTTCTATGAAAACCCGAAACAATATGCCTTCCCGCTGGAACTTTTTTTTATGGCAGAACGCTATAAACAATTAAAGGAGCTGGTGCATACCAAAGATCTTTTTCAGCGCGTAACTATCTCTGATTATGTATTTACCAAATGCCTGCTTTTTGCAAAAGTGAATCTGCCCGTGGAAGAATTCCACCTCTATCAGAAATTATTCGATATTATTTATCAGCAACTCGTTCAGCCCGACCTGCTGATTTACCTCCATGCACCGGTACAACAACTGCAGAAAAATATACGTAAAAGAAATCGCTCCTACGAGCAATCGATTCCGGATGAATATCTTTTCAATCTGCAGGAAACGTATACAAGCTATATCAAACAACATGGAATCAAAACACTCTTTATCGACGCAGCCAACGCGGACTTCCTCGGCAATGAAAAACATTTTCAGGTTGTTCTGGATGCGCTGGAAAAAGACTACGATCCGGGACAGCATTATTTAACTTTACCCTAGATGATTTATAAAATTTAGCCCGTCATGCCCCAGGAAAAATCTTCCCTATCCCCTTATGAAGCGATGCGGATTCCGGAATTCCGAAGTCTGGTCATCGGTCGTTTCATTTTCATTGTGGGACTGCGGATGATGGGCACTCTTGTTGGATGGTGGATCTATAATCTGACCAATGCACCCATCGCTATTGGATTCGTCGGATTATCCGAATTTATTCCGGCTGTATCCATGGCCCTGTATGCCGGTCATGTGATCGACATAAGCGAAAAGCGCAAACTCCTGCTTACCGGCGTTGCCTGCTATGGAATGGCAGCCCTGCTTTTGTTGATGCTCTCCTCCCCCATCGGTATTTCGCATCTGGTGCCGCATAGCGTGGCACTCTGTATTTATGTAATTGTTTTCGGCACCGGAATCATCCGCTCTTTCACCGGGCCCGTATTCAGCGTGATGCTCGCCCAGGTAGTACCAAAAAAAATATTACAAAATGCCATTACCTGGAATACCAGCATTTTCCTTTCCGCTTCTATAGTGGGCCATGCCATCGGCGGATTTCTCATCGCGGGTCTCGGTAATACCGGCACCCTGGTCGTGGTCGTGACTATGGTCATTACCGCCTTCATCGTATTGACGGCATTGAAACCAAAGCTGCCATTGAATGAACGGGGAGAGAAAAAAACCTGGGAGAGCGTCAGAGAAGGCTTATCGCTCGTATTCCGCACCAAGGAATTACTGGCAGCTGTTTCGCTGGATCTTTTTGCCGTGTTGTTCGGAGGTGCCGCCGCGTTAATCCCGGTATATGCCCGTGACATACTGAAAATTGGTGCGCGGGGTTTTGGATTTCTCAACGGCGCCACCGACATGGGTTCTATCTGCGTCGTGATTCTGCTCACCCTCTACCCGATCAAAAGAAAACAGGGGAAGAAATTATTAATCGCCGTTGCCGGTTTCGGAATCTGTATTATTGTATTCGGTCTGTCAAAATTATTCTGGCTCTCCTTCGGCGTATTATTAATCAGCGGCATCATGGATGGTATCAGCGTCGTTACTCGCGGAACGATTATGCAACTTAAAACGCCCGACAATATGCGGGGCCGGGTGATGAGTGTCAATTCAATGTTTATCAATTCCAGTAATGAACTGGGTCAGTTTGAAAGCGGTATGATGGCACGGCTGCTGGGCGTGGTCCCTTCCGTTGTTTTCGGCGGTTGTATGACACTGATGGTGGTCGTCGTTACCTGGTTCAAGGCACCGGCGCTCGGGAAAATGGAATATTAATCCACACACACTTCACGTAAACTTTAAAAAATATGCACCGCAAATTATTTGTTAAAAATGCCGGTTTAATTTTCGGAACTATTC
>JAYWCS010000116.1:0-2329 GCA_043780315.1 Bacteroidota bacterium
AAACGTTTTTATGACATTTAATGCTGCTGCCGAGATGAAAATATATAACAAATTATCGGATGATTATTTCATGGTACAGAAATAGTACAAAAAGTAAAAGCATGGGCCTGCTATTGACCCTGTGTTTAACTTTCGTTGTCGGACAATCCCAAATGGATACACCGGTTTTCAAAGTGATTGCATTTTATACAGCCAATGAGGATCAGGGTCATATTAGCTTTGTACATGAAGCCAATCGGTGGTTTCCCCAAATGGCGGCCGCTCATCATTTCACCTACGATTCTACCAATAACTGGAAAAATTTAAATGCGCAGTTTCTGGCAGATTACCAGGTGGTGATTTTTCTGGATACCCGCCCTGATGATCCGGCCCAAAGAAAATCGTTTGAAACGTATATCAAAAACGGAGGGGGATGGATGGGTTTTCATTTTTCAGCCTTTGCACTTACGCCCTCTGACTACCCGCAAAACTGGAACTGGTATCACAACGAATTTCTGGGCGCCGGATCGTATGCCAGCAACACCTGGCGGCCGACGCCCGCTATCCTGCGGGTGCTGGACAAAAATCATCCGGCCACCACCAATTTGCCCGAACGTTTCAAATCCTCTGCGAATGAATGGTATCGATGGTCGAAGGACCTTCAGCTGAATCCACAAATTGATATTCTGCTGGCCATCGATTCGAGCAGCTTTCCCCTGGGAACCGGACCCAAACCGGATGAGATCTGGCATAGCGGCTTTTATCCAGTTGTATGGACAAACAAAAAATATCGCATGATCTATTTCAATATGGGTCATAACGATATCGATTATGAACAAAAAACCAATCAGGACCTTTCGCATACTTTCAACAATCCAATCCAGGACAGATTAATCATCGATGCCCTCCTGTGGCTGGGGAGTCGTAAACAAATATCAGAGAAATGAAAACAATTCTTATTACCGGCGCCAACGGGCAGCTGGGTTCAGCGGTAACAAAAGAATTCCTGGATAAAAAATATCAGGTGCTGGCAACCGTATCCAATGAGCGGGCTAAATCAACATTTATAACGCACGAAAATCTGGATGTGCAGGTAGTTGATTTAACCAATGAGACAGACACTGATACTTATATCCGGGAATGCATACAGAAATATCAGGTGATTGATGCCGGATTTTTATTAGTTGGTGGATTTGCGATGGGCAATATTGCCGTAACCAGCGGCGGTGATCTGAATAAACAAATCGCACTGAATTTCGAAACAGCTTATTATGTTACCCGACCCCTGTTCAAACATATGCGGGAGAAAAAAAATGGCAATATTGTTTTTATCGGGGCCAGACCAGCGATCCAGCCGGCGCAGGGCTTCGGTTTGTTGGCATACAGTCTGAGTAAATCACTGCTTTTCAAATTGGCAGAATTTCTTAATGAAGAAGCGAAACAAGAAAACGTACGCATTTCTGTTCTCGTACCCAGTACAATTGATACCCCGGTGAACCGGGCGTCTATGCCCGATGCGAATCCCGACAACTGGGTGAAACCTTTGGCCATAGCAGAAATACTTGAATTCCTGGTTTCAGATAAAGCAACTGTATTGAAAGAAACCGTGCTCAAGCTGTATAATAAATCTTAACCGGGAGAAGTGGTACGGTTTGTTTTATCCTTTCTTTTTTATTAACACATAAAGACCGGCCGCTCATTGCATCCCGAGAATCGGAAGGATTAAATAAATCCAGTAATAATCCCAGCGGTTGGCAGCAAAGGCACTCACAAAACTTCCAGCAGGGTTCATTTCAAATCCGGAGATCGACGCTCCGAAGGTCACAAAAAGACATACAAATAATCCGGAGAACAAACGGGTATACTTTTTTAACTGCGGATGATCAGACGTGATCAGTATCATTCCCATCATCAGAATCGGCATCAACGTCTCGGCGATCAGCGGAACTGCAGGACCGAATTTGCCGGGAATCGTTATGATGCACAGCGGAGGTCCGGTAAGCGGTTTCCCAAGTAAAAATGCCATTACTATATACGCCGCTAACACTGCCCAGTATCTGAAAAATAATATAGAAGCAGGTATCCCAAAATCCCGTTTTCCGTAGTCGGAAAAACGTAAGAGTCACAGCCGGGTTGATATGCGAACCCGAACGACTATTAAGCGGCGAATAAAAAATAAACAGGGCAGTCAGTCCCATCATGAATCCGAATACCGGATATCTGAAAATAGCGGATATGTATTTTATAATGTAGCCATTTTCCCCAAATAACAAAACACTGAATAAACAGGCCGAAAACATAAATATGGCAAGGTCCGGTGCTTCCTGTAAATAATGCAACCGGTTTTTTT
>JAYWCS010000117.1:0-8927 GCA_043780315.1 Bacteroidota bacterium
CATGCCGTCCAAATTCAGAGTATGGACGCGAGCGACGAACCGACACCCGGTTTTACCTGCACACAAACGATTTCCAGCGATTTTAGTACCATTATCACCTTCACAAAATCTGCTAATATCGCAGCCTCCACCTTGCTGGCGAATTATGACACCGGGGGACGTCTAATAAAAACCACTGACACCAGTGATTCATTTAGAGCCACTACACAATATACTTACAATGAAAACAACCAGATCGTCAGTCTGCTTAATATTTCCCTCGAAACAGACAATCATATTTCCGCTTCAGAAAAACACCTATGGATTTATGTAGATGGAAAACCATCGCAGATGATCAAAATTAAAGGAGGAACGGACAGTACCCGGGTGACTTTCGTACTGGATGAAAAAGGGGCAGTTATTGAAGAGAAGCCGGTGCATGGGCAACAAATCCTGCCGTCTGTTTTTTACTATTACGACAGCGAGGGCAGGCTCACAGATATTGTTCGTTATAACCTAAAAGCCGCCAGACTGCTACCAGACTATGTTTTCGAGTATAAGTACGATCGTATTTCTTCGATGCTATTCGTTCCGTCCGGTTCAACGGACTATCAAAAATGGATTTATATGTATAATCCGACCGGCCTTAAATCCACCGAAATCTGCTATGATAAAAAGAGGCAGCCGATTGTAAAAATCAACTACAACTATAGTTTTCAATAAGTTCCCAATATTTATATCTTCTAATGATTGAATAATAGAACGTGTAAATACGCGCTGGTAGCGGGTTTCATTGCTATCACATTTATACACAATTAATCCCCGATTCCCATTTCTGGCCAAACTTTTGTTGTAAGCTGCCCAGCTTTCCCCCGTTCACTCTCCCGTATAAATTATCTGATATCAATTATTTAAAACCAAAAACTGACTGTTTTGGCAAGAAATTTGTTCCTCCAACGTGTCCGAAGTTATCCAAATCTTGAAAAATCCAAAAATCCACATCTATGAAAGGCTCTTTACCCTTAAATGGAAGACTATGGTCTTCCCGTTCCCTCCTGCTGTCGATTTTATTCTATCTATTTAGTGTAATGGCCGTTCAGGCAAAAACTGTCGTAATAGGCGCCGGGTTTGGTTTTGTGTCCGTTTCTAATATGAATGGATTGAATGCGGGTGATTCGCTTTCTGTTAAGCCCGGTGTGTATAGCGGTGGAAATTTTGCAAACCTGAAAGGAATTACAATTACCGGTTACGGAGGCACCGTTATTTTTAATGGTCAGGTTACTTTAAACACACTCATTGAATGTACTATATCCAATTTCCAATTTAATAATTGTGCTGGTGATGCTTTTCGCTGGGATGGAAATTCAAGACGTTGCGTTGAAAAATACGTCTCCTTTAATAATGTCTTTGCAACGTGTAACGATGCGGGAAATAATCCGCCATCGTATAACGGAGACACTTCTTCCCTGAAGTTATATATGTGTGTTTTCGATAGTCTCACACTGTATAGAACCAATATGCTTTTGGTTGGAAACTGGGGAAATGCTTATGATGGAAATTGCTATATGGATAGCATCGTTTTCTCACGTATCAAAATTGACAGTACGATCACGGATGGTACAGAAGTTCGGGGTACCTTTTTCAGAATGGATGCGCATGACTGGAAAGTAACCTACAAAGGCACAAACAACATATTGGGCGATGTTGGCCTTTTTTATGTTTACGGTAACGGAAGTATTCATAACATTTATAAAATTGGCGGACGTGGATATATAGCGCGTCTCTGGGTTGTCGGACTGAAAGTTCCGCAGAACAGTTACTTCTACAATAACATTGACTTAAACTGTAATGAATACGGTTCAATCGATATAAAAACAGAGCCGGAGAATTACACGAAGTATATGACCGGGGGAAACACATACATCTACAACAATACGGCTGGAAACAAAGACGATATCATTGGTTACTGGTCTTCGCTGGCAGTCGTCGGGGAATATGCATCTCCTTTTATTTGTGAAGTGAAAAACAACCTGGGTTTCAAGTTAACCACGCGCGGAAAACCGCCGATTGCAGCCGATCAATCCAATCAAACATGGAAGACGGATACGTCTAATAATATGTATTTCAGTACTGCTAACGGAGTCGTAGATCCGCTAACCGGCGTGCCGGTAACAAATAGTCCGGTGATCGGCAAAGGCCATAAGGTTCCATGGATTAAAGATGATATTTATCATAATCCAAGAATCGGAGGCCATGATATTGGAGCCGTTCAACATGGAGGAGCGATCATCGCGGCGCCGCCCAATCAACCGCCTGTAGCGGTTACAGGCAAAGCACAAAGCATCACATTACCTATTAATACGGTCACGCTCGACGGAACAAAATCCTATGATGCGGATGGCACAATGAAGAGTTATACCTGGGCACTCACCGCGGGGACGGGTGGCACCCTTGCGACACCCAACGCTGCTACGACGGTTGTGAGCGGACTAACACAGGGAGTCTATATTTATAAATTAACGGTACAGGATGACAGCAGCGCAACGGCGTCTGCATTTGATACCATTACGGTAAAGCCGGCTGCCAACCTGCCTCCCATCGCCAATGCAGGGGCTGATCAAACCATTACACTGCCCGTGAGCAGCATGTCTGTCGACGGATCTGCTTCGAAGGACCAAGATAATGGAGGTTTGATTTCTTCTTTTGCCTGGATTCAATCGGCCGGCCCCTCAACCGCTATCCTAACGACGCCCACAGCTACAACCAGCACAATTACCGGACTGGTACAAGGTGTATATGTTTTTAAACTGACCGTTACCGATGCCAGCGGTGCAACGTCAACCGATTCGTTGATCGTTACCGTGAAAACAGCAGCTAATATGCCGCCGGTTGCCAATGCAGGCTCGAGCAAAACAGTTACTTTACCAGTGAATACGATTTCTCTCGATGGATCTCTTTCGAAAGACCCGGATGGTACCATCGCGAGCTACAGCTGGACATTCATTTCCGGTCCGGCTGGTTACACGCTGGTGAATGGAACCGCTGCGGTTGCTACAGCGAATAATCTGGTTGCTGGTCAATACATTTTTCAATTAACCGTCACCGATAATTCAGGGGCCGTATCGAATGCGCAGGTGAAGATTACCGTTGTGAGTTCGGGATTACAACCGCCCATCGCCAATGCAGGTGCTAATCAAACCATCACGTTGCCCCTCAATCAGGTTTCTTTGGATGGAAGTAGCTCTTTGGCCCCGTCCGGTAATATCGTAAGTTATTCATGGACACAAACATCCGGTCCGTCGACGGCTAACCTCAGCGCAGCAAACGCGGCTCAAACCAATGCGACCAATCTGATTGCCGGCACCTACCTGTTTTATCTGACCATTAAGGATAATAATAATGCCACGGCCTATGATTCTGTTATCATTACCGTGAATCCGGTGGCGAATATTCCACCGGTTGCCAACGCAGGCTCCAGTAGTACACTGACGTTACCAACGAATTCGATCGCACTGGATGGCTCGAAATCAAATGACCCCGATGGCAGTATCGGCAGTTATAGCTGGACCCAGACCGCAGGCCCCAACACAGCCACCTCTACTGGCGCGAACACAGTTTCTCTTTCGTTAACCGGACTAACCATTGGTCAGTATACCTTCCAGTTAAAAGTTACCGACAACAGCGGAGCAACCGCTACCGCACTTGTAAAAGTAACGGTGGTGAATGCACCTAATGCTTTACCGATCGCCAATGCAGGACCGGATCAAACCATCACGGCTCCGTCCAGTTCGGTCAATCTCGATGGATCGGCATCGTATGATCCCGACGGAACGATCAAAACATATAGCTGGACCATGACAGTGGGTGCAGGTTCTATCACCATCAACAACGGAAACACTGCCAACCCATCGGTGAATGGTCTATTACCCGGTACCTATACCTTCCAGCTGATTGTGACCGATAACAGTGGCGCTACGGCATCCAGTACGGCGAACGTAACGGTGAATCCAAAACCGGTTCTGCCAAACCAATTACCGATTGCCAATGCCGGAAACAACCTGACCATTACGGCACCGGCCGGGAGCACCGGTCTGAACGGCAGCAATTCATTCGATCCGGATGGAACGATTGTGAGTTATAGCTGGAAACAGACTTCGGGTCCTTCCACAGCCGTCATAACCAATGGCACCTCGGTTACCCCAACGGTTTCCGGACTCATACAGGGATCCTATGTCTTTGGGCTGACCGTAATCGACAATGATGGCGCAAGCGATAAGGATCAGGTTACTGTAACCGTGAATCCGCCCGTCAATAAAGTAAATCAAATGCCCGTTGCAATGGCAGGAATCGATACGACGCTTCAATTGCCGGAAAGTACTTATGTTCTCAATGGAAATGGATCACATGATCCGGATGGAACCATCGTTTCTTATCAATGGCAGCAGATCGGTGGACCTTCTACCGTCGACGCTTCCTCCATGAGTACGGCGGTGGTTGATATCAGCAATCTGCAGGAAGGTCACTATGAATTTCAGTTGATGGTTACCGATAATCAGGGCGGTACTTCTACCTCCCAGGTTACCATTTCCGTAGATAAGGGCTCGGGAGTACAGGATCAACTGCTGATGTATCCTAACCCTGCACATGATGTGATCAATGGGAAGATCAGCAGCCAGGTGACCGGTACAATCAAAGTAAGCGTATATGATATGAATGGCCGGCTGGTCATTTCTGATCAGTCAGAAAAATCATATGATGTGTTGATAAAAACGTTGAACATCAGTACCCTGGCAAACGGAATGTATATGATACAAATAAATATTGCCAACCGTAAAACAATGGTCGCCAAATTTATCAAACATTAGGTTCTATCCTTTTTCACTCAATTTAAAAAGCCTCCGCCGATATCCAACGGGCGGAGGCTTTTTCATTAATTATAATACGGTTTCTGGTTAATGCATCGCGTCCGATAACTTCAATTTTTGTTTGTTGGTTTTTACAAAAAGCACAAAAGGAATACAGAACAGAAATATGAGGCCGAGGTAATAAAATACATCCATATAGGATAAAACATTCGCCTGGGACATAACAGAATAGTCGATCGATTTATAGGCAGACTGGAGCGCAATATCCGGCGTCATCCCCTTGGCCACGAAACCCTGTTGTATAGCGTGCAAACGCCCCATCACTGCAGGATTATCCACATTGAGTTTAGTAACGAGTGTACTTCGGTGAGCCATATTCTGGCGGGCCATAAAAGTGGTAATAAGTGCAACACCAAAGGAACCACCCACCTGTCGCATCATACCCGTAAAGGCAACCCCCTGGCCTATTTCAGGACCCTTCAGGCTACTCAACGCCAAACTGGTGATGGGTATGAAAAGGAGCGGCAAGCCGACCCCGCGCGTAATCAGCATCCAGAAGAAGTTTTCCCTGGGTGTGCTGTTGGTCAGAATCGAATAACCCCAGAAGCAGAAAATGGCAAAAAACATCATACCAACCGAAACCAGAAACTGCTGAGGCACCCCCTTACTTAGGATCATGCCGGTAATGGGCATAAGAAAAGCCGTTGTGAGTGCGGCCGGAACCATGAGCATCCCCGCTTGAAATGCCGTCCAGCCCAAGGTACTCTGGGTATACACCGGAATGATAAAAGTGGATCCATACAGACCGAATCCCAATAAAAAAGTCAGCATGGTTCCAATGCGCAAATTTCCATTTTTTAAGACCCGGAGATTCACGATCGGATTTCTGAAAGTCAGTTCGCGCCAGATAAAGAAGAAAGTTCCTAAGAATGCGGTGGAAGTAAATAATATAATGAACGGGCTGGCGAACCAGTCGTCGTCCTGGCCTTTCTCTAATACATATTGCAGGGATCCAACCGAAAGAGCCAGCAGAAAAATTCCCAGCCAGTCAATATCTGCGGCAGCGCTTTTCTTACCGTAATTTGGATTGCGCACAAACTGCAAAGTCAGCAGCGTCGCAATGACACCGACGGGGATATTGATATAGAATATATAGGGCCATGAATAATTTTCGACAATATATCCACCCAGCGGGGGACCCAGTGTTGGACCCACAATCACGCCCAGCCCATAAATTGCCTGGGCCATATTTCTTTTTTCGGGTGGATAGGCTTCTGTAATAATCGTTTGGGAAGTGGCGAGCAGTGCCCCTCCGCCCAGGCCCTGTAAAAACCGGAAGAAAACCAGTTCCCAGATGCCATTCGCATTTCCGCAAAGGAAAGAACAGATCGTAAACATCACCACGGAAGCAGCAAAATAATTGCGCCGTCCAAATTGCATCGCAAGCCAGCTGGTCATCGGAATGATAATCACATTTCCGATCGCATAGGCGGTCACCACCCAGGCCACTTCCGTCAGCGTAGCCCCCAGATTTCCGCGCATATCATTCAAAGCCACGTTAACAATCGTCGAATCTATAATTTCCAAAAGGGTACATATGATCGCCGTCAGTGTAATGATCACGCGCCGCGAGCCATATTCAACCAGGGAATCCTGTGATAATGCATTTGCCATAGAACAACTTTTCTGATGTACTAGTTACCAATATGAACATCCACATTTACATTCATACCGGCTTTCAAACGGCCTAATAAAGAATCCTGCGGATTGGTGAATTCAATTTTAATCGGAAGCCGTTGCACCACTTTCACAAAATTTCCGCTTGAATTATCGGGCGGAAGCAATGCAAAGCGCGCGCCCGTGGCAGGTGAAAACGAAGCCACTCTGGCTTCAAACTCATGATCAGGTATGGCATCCACGTCTACAATTACTTTTTGACCAATCTCTACTTTATCATATTGGGTTTCTTTGAAATTCGCGATCACCCAAAAATTCTGGTCGAGCACGATACTAAAAGTCGACTGACCGGCACTGAGAAATTGTCCAACCTGAACATTCACTTTGGAGACCGATCCGTCGGCCGGCGCAGTAATCACCGTATATGACAAATTCAGTTTCGCATCATCCACATCCACCTGTCGTTGTTTGATCATTGCACTGGCAACACTGATCTGGGAGGAACTGGCGAGGCTCTGAGAGCTGACCGCATTCGTTTGACTGGCCGCCTGTTTGCGCTGCTGTTGCAGAATCTGCAATTGTTTCTCATTGGATTCCTTGGCAGCCAGCTTGTCTTCATATTGTTGCTGGGTAACAGAATGATCTTTAATGAGATTGGCATACCGGTCAAATTCCTGGGTACTCTGCCAAACAGCTACTCTAATTTTTTCAATTTGCGCGTCAATGGCAAATGCGGCATCCTGACTGGTTCCTATATTCGAATGGGCGGCCGCCGTGGAAGCTTTTGCTGCATGGAGATTGCTTTGAGCCGTCGCCATCGCCGCCTCGGCCTGCGCTTCTTTAATACGCATATCCCGATCGTCTAGTATGAGCAGGGTATCACCCTTTTTAACGATCTGATTATCCGATATGCGCACTTCTTTTAAAAAGCCTGATACGCGGGGAATGATCGGACTGATATTAGCCTCAATCTGCGCATCGTCCGTTTCTGAATGCAATTTGGTATGATGCACTTTGGAGATACCAAACCAGGTACCTGCAATCACCAGTGCAATGAGTATAATCAGGAATACTTTACTTTTTTTGGGAGCGGGTACCTGTTCAACATTTCCGTTTGCTGTTGCCATAAAACTTGATAATTAAAGGTTGATTATTTTATATTCCGGGTTGTTGATAAAATGCCTGCTCGTTCCAGTAAAGTATTATATGCCAGGATGGCATCGGCCTTCGCCACTTCCCGGTCGATCTGGCTCTGAAGCATTAGAGCATTGGCGTCCAGCAGTTCGGTTACAGTCAGCAAACTATTATCGTATTTGTTTTTTACAATCCTGTAATTTTCAATCCCCTGTTCGATGGCCGTCTGACTCACTTCAATTTTTTTATTTGCCGATATTAAAGACTCGTAAGCCTGATGAATTTGCATACGTATCTGGTCACTCAATTCATCTTCGTTCGCTTGCACCTCCGACACACGGGCTGTTGCCAGCGAAACATTTGCATTTGTTTTCCACAGAGAAGAAACATTGTACGAAACCCCCACGCCAAAAGTAACAGCATTGGTAATTGTAATCAGGTTGGGGATATCGGCTGCGATATATCCGCTGGTGAAAGCCAGCGAAGGATAATAATCTGCCTTCGCCGATTTGATTCCCAGCTGGAAAGCCTGTTTTCTGTAATTCAATGCCTGTATATCTTTTCGATTCTGGAGAGCGAGCAATTCATAATCGGTAAGGGCTTTTATTTTGCCCGGATCCACGAGACTCGATGAATCGGCATACAGAACCGTTTCTTCCGGCAATCCCAACATAATATCCATATTAACCATCGTCACATTGAGATTACTTTGTGCATCCACCTGGGCAAGTTCGATATTGGCCGTTTGCAATAAAGCCTTCAGCTTATCGTTGCGAGCCAGTAATCCATTTTTCTCAAGGTTCGAGAAATCGGTATCCCGCGACCGGGACTGGGTGAGATTCTCCTGAATCAATCGGAGGTTGGCACGCGCCTTATATAAATTACTGAATGCATCAATGGTGTTTAAAATCACAGCTTCCTTGTTCTGATCGGCATCAAGTAACGAAGCTTTTTCGAGAAATTCAGCAGAACGAATACCATACTGAATACGAAATCCCGAAAAAAGCGGCAAACTCAGATTGGCAATGCCATACGCAGCGGAATTAACTTTAATCGGTTGTCCAGGAGTACCGCTATTGTTGAGATTCACCTTCAAATCAATATTGGGTTGGGTGACCCGCAGATAAGATCCCGTAATCTTCAAATCCGGTAATTGATTTTGCCTGGACAATCGCAAACTGGCACTTGCCTGATCCACCCGCGCATGAGCGGCCCGCAGGGCTTTGCTGTTTTTGATAGTGAGGTCGACGGCTTCGTTTAATGAAATTTTCC
>JAYWCS010000118.1:0-9906 GCA_043780315.1 Bacteroidota bacterium
CAAATCACAGTAATCATATACCAGGCTGTAATAATAATTTGCCTTTGCAAATTGCTTTTTTTTATTGTAAGCACCCGCCACGTAGCTCAGCGTTCGCCAGTACAATGTATTGCGGGGCATCGTCTTTTCATTTCTCTCAAATCCGTCCACGAGATCTTTAAAATTATTATTATAGAAATAAGATCTCTCCAGCTGAAACCAGAAACGTTGTTTCAGAAAAATGTCCCGCGATTGCATAAATCCTTTCTTCAATTCTTCATTTAACGGTTCTGCGATATATTTTTTTATTTTCTTAGTGGTATCAATGTTCCATGCGAATTCTATATCACTGCACGCAAAAGTCTCACTTATCTTTGCAAGACGCAGATATTTGATAAAGGCGACCGCTTTCGTACTTTTCACTTTTTCTTCCATCGTGAATCCGTTCATCGAGGAAGGCCAGGAAGTACTTTTCCCGCTCATGAAAAGAGAGGCGCTGTCAATGGTACTAAGAGATGCATTTTGTAGAAAAAATTCCAATTCTTTCGCTGGAATTTCATGATTCAGATAGCCAGACCAGTCCTTCACATTTTCTTTATTAAACCGGACATTTTGATTTTCATCATGACCCATTTTGTAATAAAACATATTAGAATAGAAAAACGGACTGACATTATCTTTTACAAAAACCTCGGGGGTAAAATTCGAGGTACCATATTCTACCTCCCAGTCGCTGGCACAGGCGAGTGCGATCCCTCCGGCGAGTATGCCCGCGCTAATCAATAGAATCACCAACTTTCCTGAAAATATTTTTTTCATATAAAACGAGGTTTCTTTGATCGAGATCATAAAATATCAGATTACGAACCGATCGGTTTGAATACTTGTTTACCTGTGCCACAATATCAAATAAATCCGACGAAGGCACCTGTTCAATCTTCACATGGTCGCCTTGTCGAAAATAATATCCACCCCGAAAGCAGGCATGGTTTACGTTATAGCGTTTTTCTGTTTCAGGGGTGAAATTAGAGTCATTTACAAAATGTATGGCACTCATTTTATTCAGCAGCTGAATTACTCTCCCATCCCGTATTTGCAGGCTCCAGGAAAAAATGGGGATTGCCAGATCGAGTGGCAGTGGATAGGTTTTAATGGACGGGCTATATTTTTCTGCTATTGATTTCTCATAGACCGAATTGCCGGTTCCGGTATCAATATTTCCCATGTTATAAAACATCAGTACCCCCACATCGACAGGCGGTATACCCATCTGGGCGGGGTATTTAACCTGGTGCAGACGAATCGTACAGGAAATGCTGTCTTTTGAAAGCAAGCGGACTTGCCGTAAAAAAAGAAAGTATTTATTTTTTGTTTTCTCTGTCCAGTCGCAATCAAACTGCAGTTCGCTGCTTTGAATTTTATTTGCCTTGTTGATCGCCGATACCAGCCCCTTTACGGCCTTCGCCAATGTCGGAATGCTATCAATGCTTATTCTGTAAAAGGTCCTGTTTCTTAAATACACGACCGGCACAATCCGAAGATTCCCTGGCATCGTATTGAAAGCTATGGGGCTTATGGCTTTCGGGATTGAATCCGCCGGATTGAAATCGACATCAAAATACCGGATAAACAACGTCGTCACACCATTATTTTGAATGGCTTTTCTTTCCAGCTCATTGAGCTGAAAAACGGTTCTCCAGTAATAAAAAGAAATTTGCCTGGGCCGGTGACGGCAGGCAGCGAGTGAAATTAAAATAAAAATAGACAGAAAGCTTCTGGTCAATTTCTGCAGGATCATATTTTATTCATTTAGACACCACTCCTTAAATGCCCAAAAAATACCAATAATTTAGGTGATCGGGGACGTATATATTGTATTCATGAAAAAATCCCCCATTACTGGAGGATTTACTAGGTTTCATAAAGAATTCGTTTCGCTTTATGCTTTGCGAATCCGGTGACTCACATGATTTTCCTGACGATTTAACTTGTTTTGCTCATGCTTGGTAATATGACCATCATGTTTAGCAGCATCTCTTTGTTCTTCCTTGCGTATGGCATGATCTTCATGATGAAGGGTGGCTGCCTGCGCCTTGCTCAAATCGCCATCTTTTACTTTGTTATCAATCCGGGCGTTCTGATTTGCCAGACGTCCGTTTACTTCCGCGCGACGCGGATGATTTCGATCAAAACTGCCATCCTGTGCTTTTGTAACACTGGCAAATCCAAGAAATGCTAACATGAGTCCGGAGAAAAGTAATTTCGATTTCATAGTACTTTATTTAATTGTTTGTATACAGATATTGATATAGACTTTAAATTAATACCCGGGTTTAATTCTTGCAACGGGACTTCGGAAATTTATTATTGTTCAGAACCCATCGCTTAACGGTATGATAACATGTAAGGGTCTAAAAACTATCACAATCGGGTATTGTCCCGAACCAGAAATAATCTTGTCTTTGACAAATGCCCGGGGAACCTCGTTTTGGCCACAACGAGGACCTTCCAGGTCACCAAATTACTTAGTTTTTATTACTAAATTAATTAGTGTTAATAAAATATTTATCCTAGCTTTGAAGAATCAACTACTTTGAACGACTAAAAGAATAGACCATGTCAAACGCAGAAAAATTAAAAGCGCTAAAGTTAACCATCGATAAAATAGACAAGGATTTTGGCAAGGGGAGTGTTATGATGATGAATGAAAAAAGTACCGAACCAATGGAAGTCGTGTCGACCGGCTCAATCGGTTTAGATATTGCCCTGGGCATTGGCGGATTACCCCGTGGACGGGTGATTGAAATATACGGGCCAGAATCTTCCGGTAAAACGACCATTGCGACGCATGTAATTGCGGAAGCGCAGAAAAAAGGCGGCATGTGTGCCTTTATTGATGCCGAACATGCATTTGACAGTAACTACGCCCGTAAACTCGGTGTAGACGTAGATAACCTCCTGATCTCCCAGCCAGATTATGGTGAGCAGGCCCTTGAAATCGCAGACCGTCTCATCCTTTCCGGCGCACTCGATGTGGTGGTGATCGACTCCGTGGCTGCCCTGGTTCCCAAGGGTGAGCTGGAAGGAGAAATGGGTGATAGCAAAATGGGGCTTCATGCCCGTTTGATGTCACAGGCTTTGAGAAAGCTCACGGCCACCATCAGTAAGACGAATACCATTTGTATTTTCATTAATCAACTTCGTGAGAAAATCGGGGTAATGTTCGGAAATCCGGAAACGACCACTGGTGGAAATGCATTAAAATTTTATGCATCTGTTCGTCTGGATATCCGCCGGATGGCGCAGATAAAGGATGGTGATGAAGCCATCGGAAACCACGTCAAAGTGAAAGTGGTAAAAAATAAAGTTGCACCACCGTTCCGCAGTGCTGAATTTGATATCATCTTTGGAGAAGGTATTTCAAAAGTGGGTGAAATCATTGACATGGGTGTTGAATTCGGAATCGTCAATAAGAGTGGAAGCTGGTTCAGTTATGGGTCGGACAAACTCGGACAGGGACGTGATTCCGTTCGGCAGTTATTGCACGACAATCCGGAAATGGCAGCAGAAATAGAAGCCAAGATCCGCGCTAAGATTAAAGAAACCCAGGAAGGTACAGGTACAGAAAAATAATAAAGAGATAAACGAATTGGGTTGGTAAGTACAAAGGCTGTTCGAAAGGGCAGCCTTATTTTTTTGGAAACAGGCAGGCATAAAAAAGGGGTCAGAATAAAAATTCAACCCCGTTTTAAAATCCAATATCCTATGAAAAACCAAGATAAAGATATATGTTAAGATCCACATCTGCAACACCCAATCCAATTACCTTCGATTCTTCAATTATTTTTAACCAACTGTTCTGAAATCACCGTATTCGTTTCTTTATCTGTGGCCTTGAGTATATAATTACCCTTTTGCAAGGAAGAGACATTAACAATTTGCATTCCCGCCGCAATATCCTGACCAAACCAAACGACTCCGAACGCATCCACAACCTGTATTTTTAAAGGATGTGAAGTACGAACAATTAAAAACCGATCTACGGGGTTTGGATAAAATCTAAAATCTGCAATACTTGTATTCGCATTTACTGCCTTTGAAAAAATGTCTTTACCATCTTTCCCGGCGATCCGAATCCGATAGGCTACTGTTCCGGTTCCGACAGAATAATCCACAACAGAATAAACTGAATCAAATCCAACAGAAGCATCCATCGCACTGAGTGTTTCGAAATTTTTACCATCGAAACTTTTCTCTGCAATAAAAAAATCTTCCCCACGAACCGGAAGAACCGCCCAGCGTAATAAAGCATTTCCGCTTTGTGTGGATACAGTAAAAAAATTAAAATAGGGAACCACTTCGGAATATGAAGCGGCAATGGAATTATCTCGCGGGGCCTGACCCATCAGCGCACAGCAGTAAACAGCTGTTGCCAGACATAACTGAAGTCTCTTCATCGGATAGTAAATGTGGATAAGCTGTGAACAAAATCCATGCCGTTCTAAATATAACATGATAACCGAATGGAATCCAATCCGGGTTTCAACTTCGATTTAGTATAAAACCGTATTGATGTTCCCTAACGAAAACCAATATGGAAGCGGGTTCTACGATGTAACTGCATTTGAACACGAAAGTTTAAACGGATTATAAAATTAAAATCAACCGGTCGCAGCGCTTGCCGAATCCGATTATCCTTTTACCAGCTATATTGCATTCAAAGCCACTCCCATGCCCCGATACAAATTAAACAGCAGCAAGCGTATAGCCTTAGTGGCACACGACAATAAAAAAGCTGAACTGATTGAATGGGCGACTTACAATAAAGAGGTATTATCCATGCACCGCCTGTATGCAACCGGCACCACAGGCAAGATGCTGGAGAAAGCCATCGATATCCCGATTATTAAATTCATGAGCGGACCCCTTGGTGGGGATCAGCAAATTGGCGCCCGCATCGCCGAGAGAAAAATTGATGTATTGATTTTTTTCTGGGATCCCATGGAAGCACAACCCCATGATCCGGATATCAAAGCCCTGCTGCGCCTGGGTGTGGTGTGGAATATTCCTTTCGCCTGCGATCGGTCAACCGCTGATTTTCTACTTACCTCCCCGCTGATGCACCAGGAATATGAAGTCATTCAACCGGATTATTCCCTCTATGTGAAAAGACCCCCCAGATAGTTCTCCCTGATTATACAAACCGTCCAGATAACCCTTTCCTACTTATAATGATCCCCAGATAGTCCATTCCTTCTTATCTTTAAATTATACTTCTTTTTATACTGATAAACCGGTCATGTGAAAAAAGCGCTCAAAATCAGTTTGCGGATACTCGCGGTCCTGTTGGGTATCGTTTTAATACTTTTTGTTGGCGGATGGATCTACCTGAAACAACATAAAAAACAAGTCATTTCTTTCATAGAATCCGAAGCCCGGAAGGGACTCAATGGAGGAGAATTGCATATTGGGGATATCAACATCGGTTTCTCCCACACTTTCCCCCGCATCGCGTTCACCATTGATAGCCTCTCCCTGCGCGACCGACGTTGGACCGAGCATCATCATGATCTAATTTCGGTTAACAGGGCCTATGCCAGCCTTGATTTCTTCAAAATAGTGACAGGAAAAATTGGAATCGGAAGAATACAGCTTGAAAGTCCCCGCATTTACCTGTATACCGACACCGCCGGCTACACCAATACAGAGATATTTAAGAAAAAACAGGTCCCGGCCAAAAGTCCCGCCAAAACACCCGATCTGCCAGACTTGGATCTACGCGACGGGAGCCTGATCGTAGACAAACAGGATAGCAAGAAATTTTTTGGCTTCGATATCCAGCGTTTCTTCTGCCATATCTCCAGCGATGCAAATGACCCCAGTTTAAATATCGAAGCCTCACTGAATTGCCGGGTTCAAAAAATGACTTTCAACCCAGAAAAAGGTCCTTATTTAGAAGGCAAAACCGTTGTAGGAGAATTTCCAATTCGTTTCAATACGGCCTCCAAAGTACTCCAGTTCGAAAAAATCAAACTGGAGGTAGATCAACAACCTTTTATTTTTACCGGCAAGTTTTTTCTGGCAGAAGTTCCAACACCATTTACGCTTTCCTGGGAAACCGACAACCTCCCTTTTAAAAAGGCCGCTTCCTTTCTTGCTAACAATATCCGACTGAAACTTGACCAATATGATATTTCTGAATCTATCACACACCTGGTGGGCTCGATGGATAATTCGGAGCCGGAATACAAAACGCCGCTGATTCATCTTCGTCTGACGGTAGACAATAAAAATATCGTTACACCGATAGTCAACCTGGATAACGCCTCGTTCACAGCAACTTTCAATAATGAAGAAATTAAAGGGCAGGGTCACGAAGATGAGAACACCGTTATGCATTTCACTTCTTTCAAGGCTAATTGGAATAAACTGGAATTCCAATGCGATTCCATTGTAGTACGCAACCTGATCTATCCACGCATGAACCTGCATGCTATTGCAAATTTTCGGTTGCAGAATATCAATAACCTGTTGGATGAAAGCACGCTGGCTTTTACAGGCGGATCAGGAACTATTAACATAGCCTATAGCGGGTCACTGGAATCAAATTATGACAGCCTGCGTATGGTGAATGGATATTTCAATATGGATTCCGCTTCGCTGACCTATATGCCCAGAAATCTTCAACTGAGTAAAGGTAAGGGCGACATCCGCTTTACCGGGAAAGATATGTTTGTCGAAAATCTAAGCCTCAATGCCGGCAATACCGATCTGGTGATGAATGGCTCAGTGAAAAACCTGTTTTTTCTGATTAACCAAAGGAACAATAAGCTGTCCCTGGACTGGAATATTCGTTCCAACAAATTAAACCTGAATGATTTCACTTCATTCCTGAAAAAGAAACAGATCAGAATTACTCCGAAGAAAAAAAGACCGATGTTATCGCAGACTCTCACAGACATCACAAACCTCATCGAAACAGCCAACATTCATCTCACCCTCACTGCGAAAAAACTGATCTATAAAAAATTCTATGCCGATAACCTGCTGGCTGAATTGAACCTGAACGATGATGCCATCAACCTGAAAAATATAAAACTGCAACACGGCGGAGGAACAATTTTGATACAAGGGATTCTGCGTAATGAAGTAGCTTCAAATCCCTTTTCCTTTAAAGCCCAGCTGCGTGATGTAAATGTGAGCAAGATATTTACCGGTTTCAATAATTTCGGATTGAGATCGCCCACCGATAAAAATATCGGCGGGAGCTTAACAGCGGATGTGAACTTGCAGGGAGGCGTTACCACGAAAGCACAGATTATTTCGGAAGAAACCAAGGGCATTGTAAAATTCAATCTGACCAATGGACAGTTGATTGATTTCGATGCCGTTAAAAAAATCTCACAAACCGTTTTTAAAAAACGCGATTTTTCTGATATACAGTTTGCCGATCTGCATGATGTGTTGGAAATCAATGGAGAAAATATTACGATCAACCGGATGGAAATCCGCTCCTCCGTATTGACCATGTTTATTGAGGGTATGTACAATATAAAAACCGGTCCGGACCTCAGCATCCAGGTGCCACTCAGTAACCTCAAAGCGAATAAAGATTCAGTTCTTACGAACAAAGGCATTTTCAGTAAAACCGGTGTCAGTGCCCGACTGCGAGCGAAACGGGGCGATGATGGTAAACTCAAAATTTCCTGGGACCCTTTCAATAAATCGGGCAAGCAGATGAAAAAGGGGAAATAAAATACCAGCCCCGGAAACGATGAAAACGACTGGTTTCTCCATTCGAAATTGCCTCCAAAAATCGTAACTTAACAGTTCCCCAAATTTAAAAAAATGGAGTTTAAAGTCCATGCGCCCTATGATCCGGCAGGCGATCAGCCTCAGGCTATCCAGCAGCTCACCGAAGGTTTGAACCAGGGTGAAAAGTATCAAACCCTGCTTGGTGTAACGGGCTCGGGTAAGACCTACACGATCGCAAAAGTTATTGAGCAGGTGCAAAGACCCACCCTTGTGCTCACCCATAATAAAACACTGGTCGCACAACTCTACGGTGAATTCAAAACTTTTTTTCCGGATAATGCCGTCGGATATTTTGTCTCCTACTACGATTATTATCAGCCGGAAGCGTACATGCCGGTGAGTGATACCTATATCGAAAAAGACTTGTCAATCAACGAAGAACTTGACAAGCTGAGATTGCAGGCAACCACTCAATTACTCAGTGGCCGCCGTGATATTATTGTAGTGGCCTCAGTGAGTTGTATATATGGTATCGGGAATCCCGAGGAGTTTGAAAATGGAATCGTTCGGATTCAGCGCGGACAAACCCTTTCACGACAGGGATTTTTGCATTCGCTCGTTAATTCCCTGTACTACCGCGATCAGTTCGAATTCAAAAGAGGTACTTTTCGCGTTCAGGGGGATACCGTAGATATTAATCTGCCTTATTTAGATTATGGTTACCGAATTACTTTTTTTGGAGACCAGATTGAAGAGATCGAAAGTTTTGAAATGAAATCCGGAAAACGGATAATGCCTATGGAGAACGCGGCGGTGTTCCCGGCAAATCTTTACCTGGCCCCCAAAGATATGCTGACGCAGGTGCTTGCAGAGATTCAGGATGAGATGGCCGCCCAGGTTGACTACTTCAAAAGCACCGGAAAATTTATTGAAGCACAACGCCTCAGTGAACGCGTGAATTTTGATGTGGAGATGATTCGTGAACTTGGATATTGTAATGGCGTTGAAAATTACTCGCGATTTTTTGACCGCCGAAAACCAGGTACGCGACCGTTTTGTTTACTCGACTATTTTCCAAAAGATTTTTTATGTGTGATTGATGAAAGTCACCAAACGATCCCCCAGGTAAGTGGGATGTACGGTGGGGACCGGAGCAGAAAATTAATTTTAGTTGACTATGGATTTCGTTTGCCTTCGGCGCTGGATAACCGCCCGCTCAACTTCCACGAATTCGAATCATTGACCGATCAAACCATTTATGTTTCCGCTACACCCGGCGATTATGAACTCGATAAATGTGGAGGCGTAGTCATTGAACAGGTGGTTCGCCCCACCGGTCTGCTGGATCCGCCCATAGAAATCCGACCCAGTGTAAATCAGATCGATGATTTATTAGATGAAATTGACAAACGGATTAAAAAAGGAGATCGCGTACTGGTGACGACACTCACAAAACGGATGGCCGAAGAAATGGATAAATACCTGGCGCGTCTCAATATCAAATCAAAATATATACATAGTGAAGTAGATACACTGGAACGCGTCGAGATCCTGCGACAACTCAGACTGGGAGATATTGACGTTCTGGTGGGAGTGAATTTGTTGAGAGAAGGGTTGGATCTGCCGGAAGTCTCCCTGGTCGCCATTCTGGACGCTGACAAAGAAGGGTTTCTCCGCAACGAGCGTTCACTCACACAAACGGCGGGACGTGCAGCAAGAAATGTCGACGGTCTCGTCATTTTTTACGCCGATAAAATGACCGTGAGTATGCAACGTACCATTGATGAAACCACTCGACGCCGTATCAAACAGGTAAGCTATAACGAAGAACACGGTATCACACCACGCACCATATTGAAATCCAGGAAAGAAATTTTTTCTTCCACTTCTGTACTCGATATCAAAGGATATGATGAAAAAAATCAGTACGCCATTGCGGGAGATCAGGACACCGTTGGGATTGCTGCGGAACAGGAAGCAGAATATCAAACAATACCCCAGATGGAGAAAGGGATAACGAAAATAAAAAAAGAGATGGAGAAAGCCGCACGCGACTTGGATTTCATGGAAGCCGCGAGACTGCGAGATACCATGTTTTCCCTTCAGAAGAAATTAACGAAATCGAAAAATTAACAGCTATAATGGAGAAGAAATTGTTTTTACTGGATGCAA
>JAYWCS010000119.1:0-6865 GCA_043780315.1 Bacteroidota bacterium
GGCATTTTTCTACACCTGACGTATTATTATAGCGACAAGATGCCATTGAATGATGCAAACTCTGCGTATGCAAATGCCTATCAATTGGTCGGCGGAAGAATGGGTTATGCAACCAATGCCGGGCATGCACTGAATCTGACAGTTTATACCGGAGTCGACAATGCATTTAATGCGAAGTATAGTCTGGGTAATGATATCAATGCAGCCGGTGGCCGGTATTACAACGCCGCGCCCACTGCAAATTATTATGTAGGTCTGCGCGTTCGCTATATTAAAAAGTCGCATTAAAATAAATTTCTTCGGTTTATTCCCCACTCCTTTACATTTGCAGCATCTGGTCCCTGAGTCCCGGTTGAGCCGGGACGGGGTTAAAAGGGAAGCCCGGTTAAAAACCGGCACTATCCCCGTAGCTGTGAGTTTCGGCTTTTTATCTCTTATGAATGAGAGAAAGAAAGAAATGTTTACACTGCATGCCACTGTTCGGGTAACATACCGGATGGGAAGGCAGTAAACTGAAACAAGTCAGAAGACCTGCCGGATAAATATTATTCATCGCAACGCTTTCGGGTGAAAGGCAGGCGGAGTGGTTTTTCTTTGTATACCCCTCTTCGGCCATCCCGTTGCTATTGCTGATGTATTATTCATCAACCGGATGCAGGTATGCACAAAGCGGAAAGACAATATTTTCTTTTGAATGGAAAAACCAGTTGGCTTTTTTTCATCCCCTTCCTGATGTTTGTATTTTCCCCTCCTGCACTCTTCGCGCAACATCATGCAGACAGTAGCCAGGTCCTAAAAAAAGTAACCGTCACCGCAGAAAAAATACAGAACTCCTTTACTTCCGTACTTCCGGTGCAACATTTAAATCAGGAAGCCTTATTACAAATCAATGCAGTTTCTATTGCCGATGCAGCGAAATATTTCTCTGGTGTGCTGATTAAGGACTATGGCGGTATCGGCGGATTAAAAACGATTTCCGTGCGCAGTCTGGGCGGATTAAACACCGGATTGCTTTACGACGGCATAGTAGTGCCCGACGCACAAACCGGACAGGCCGACCTGAGTAAATTTTCTGCAAGTTTTGTACAGAGCCTGGACCTGTTTCAGGGAAATCCGCCCCAGTTGCTGTTGCCTGCCCGGGTCTATGCCTCGTCGGCGATACTCGCATTCAACAGTAATAGCTTTAACACAACAAATTTCACGAAACCAAAATGGCAGGCTGGTGTACGCGCCGGATCGTTCGGACTATGGCAGCCCTATGCAGGTTTGTATGTACCCACCGGAAAAAACTTTGTGGTCAGCGCCCATGCAGAGGCCACCTGGGCCGGCGGACATTATCCTTATCTCATCAAGAACGGCATCTTCTCTCAAAAAGCAGTCCGGGGTAATTCAGATATTCAGGCACTCCAGGGAGAAATCAATGTGGTGAAAAAATTCGTGGATAGCTCTACGTTGGAGACAAAATTATGGCGTTATCAATCAAAAAGAGGATTACCGGGAAGTACCATTTACTTTAATGATATTGCTGTACAGCGGCTTGGCGACAGAGATTTTTTTATGCAGAGCCAGTACCGGAAAAAATTCAGAACGGCAACCGCACTCTTGCTTTCTGCCAAATACAGTTCCTATTATACCAGATACCAGGATCCGAATTTTCTGAATAACAACGGGGGTCTCGACGACCGCTATGCACAGGATGAATGGTATGGGAGTGCCGCGGTGAGTCAGGCAGCGGGTAAATATTTTTCGTTCTCTCTGGCTTCCGATCTGGCATCGACCCATCTTTCAGCCAATATCCCTTCTTTTCCCACCCCAACGCGTTTGAGTTTATGGAACAGTTTCGCTGTTCAGTTCGTAAAAAAACAATGGCAAATCACCGCATCTGTACTGAACACCGATATCCACGACAAAACGGAGAACGGTACCGCGGCAAGCAATAAAAATAAATTCACCCCGGCCATGGGGGTTAGTTATAAAACATCGGTTGAAAGTCCGTTCCTGTTTCGTTTATTTTATAAGGATATATTCCGGATGCCCACATTTAACGATTTGTACTATACCTATATCGCCAATATCAATCCGAAACTACTGCCCGAATATTCAGATCAGTATAACGCGGGCGTAACCTATGTTAAAAATTTTCGTGGTGGCCTGCAACAATTCAGTTTTAGTGCAGACGGATATTATAATTCGATAAAAAATAAAATCATTGCGGTGCCGTCTCAAAACCTGTTTGTTTGGACGATGACGAACCTGGGGAAAGTACACATAAAAGGCATAGACATAAATATAGAAGCGAAAGGAAAATTTTCCGCAGCTAGCCGGTGGACTGTCCGGATCGCATACACCGGGCAGCAGGCGCTGGATGTAACCGATCCTTCCAGTGCCCAGTATAAAAATGAAATCCCCTACACTCCCGAAAATTCAGGTTCGGGACTCTTCGCGGTATACTATAAAAAATGGAGTGCCAGTTACAGTATTTTATTCTCCGGGAAAAGATATGCATTAGGTGAAAATGATGCAACCAATGCACTGTCCGGCTGGGAATCGCAGGATCTGCTCATTACCAAACAGATTTCTTTAAGCCATTTTCAAACAATGCTGAAAGCCGAAGTAAATAATATTTTCGACACCCGGTATGAGGTCGTTCGTTTTTATCCCATGCCCGGAAGATCTTTTAAACTCAGTATAACATTTAGCAACTTATAAAACAACAACATGAATAAGAACAAATGGTATTTAGTGGTCGCGAGTTTATCCGTCCTTTTTTTTTCCTGTCATAAGGACGACAATCATATAACTCCCACCCCGCCGGTTGTCACAACGGGTGTGTATACGCTGAACCAGGGTTTTTATAGTGGAAATAATACCACACTGACCTACTATGATTTCAGTAGCAGTGTGGCAACAACCGATTATTTTAAAAATGTGAACAGATTTGGCCTCGGCGACACGGGAAGTGATTTTATGATTTATGGCGGAAAGATATATATCGTGATGAATAATTCAGGATATGTTGCTGTTGCAAATAGTTTATCTGCGAAATTCGCAGATACCATCAACTTCAAAAATGGTGGCCAGAATCTGGGGCCAGAAAATATTGTGGCGGCCGGATCGCATGTATTTGTATCCTGCACCAATGGGACGGTCGCAATGATTGATACAACCACATTGACGATTACTAAATTCATTCCGGTTGGGTCCAACCCCGCACAGATGGTAATATCCGGAAACACTTTGTATGTGAGTAATACGGGTGGTATCAGCGCATCCTATGATTCCACGGTTTCTGTGATCGATCTGACCGCGTTGACAGAAACAAGGAGGATCACCGTTGGAATCAATCCGGGCAGCGTCGATGCCGATGATGCCGGGAATATTTATGTTGCCTGCACCGGAGATTATAATGCGATTGCACCGAAGCTGGTAAAAGTAAATACGAGTACAAGTGCCATTACGCAGACAGCCAATATTGCCGTCGGAACCCTTCGTGTGTATGCCAATCAATTATTCACGACCGGAGGTTACCTCGGAGCTGCGAAAGTCGGTTTGCTGAATACGACAGATTTGAGCGAAGTACGTTCGTCGTTTATCATAGATGGTACGGTGATCACCAATCCGTACGGTTTGGATGTAGATCCCAACACCGGTGATGTGTATGTAGGCGATGCAAAAGACTACGTATCTTCTGGTGCTGTTTTTTGTTTCGATAAAACCGGCACGAAGAAGTTTACTTTCTCTGTTACACCCGGTATCAGTCCGATTCGCACGGCATTGATTCGTCAATAAGCAAAGGCTTAACTTTGCCGAAACGCCTGAATGAATTTCAAATTAGACGAATTGCTGACAGTAACCTTTACCCTTTTTGCGGTAATCGATGTTGTGGGGTCAGTTCCATTGTTGCTCTCTATTAAAAAAAAATCGGGTGGACATATCCAGTCGTTAAAGGCGACTTTAATTTCAGGCGGATTGATGATTTTGTTTTTATTTGCGGGTGAACCCTTTCTGAAAGTTCTGGGTGTCGAAACCCATTCCTTTGCAGTCGCCGGCTCGATTGTAATATTTATACTTGGCCTGGAGATGGTCTTGGGCATTGAATTTTTCAAGAGTGAAAAAGATGCCAAGACCAGTCTCATGGTGCCCATCGCCTTTCCATTAATCGCCGGCTCGGGTACACTCACCACGATTATTTCCCTGAAAGCCAATTATCAGGATCTTACGGTGCTGGTCGCCATCCTGATCAATCTGGTATTTGTGTACCTGGTATTGAAATCGTTGAATTATATTGAAAGATTACTGGGTCCGGCCGGATTGGTGGCTGTGCGTAAATTTTTTGGCGTAATATTGCTGGCCATTGCCATAAAAATCTTTAGTAGCAATGTGCCCGGACTGATCAAATAACATGGCCTCGTCGTACAATGGATAGTATAAGAGTTTCCGAAGCTCCAGATCCAGGTTCGATTCCTGGCGAGGCCACTTTCCCCATCATCAAAAGAAGAAAAATTATTTAGGTAGCCCCGCAGGATCTGGAAGTATCCGTGGCGTTTCACTGCCCTGCAAAATAAAAAATGGAATCTGATCAATCGGTGCATTCACCGTTACCCAGGTTTTTCCCGCGTATATTTTATCCGACCAGTAGTATCTCCATTGACCTTCCGGTAAATATACTTTCCGTACCGTTGCACCCTCTTCAATCACCGGCGCCACCAGCAGCGCATCGCCCAGCATATATTCGTATTCGCAGGTATAGGTGGTAGTATCCTTCGGAAATTGCAACAGGAGATGGCGCATCACCGGCGTTCCGGATCTGGAAGATTCCTGCGCGGCGAGATATAAGTAGGGTGCCAATGCGTGATGGAGGATGGCATATTTTTTAAAGAAACGGATGGTCGCGGAATCTGAAAACAACTTGATATTTTCAGGCAGATAATCCCAGGGATGATCGCGCATAATCGGCGTTAGCGCGCCAAATTGTACCCAGCGCATCCAGAGTTCGCGGGAGGGTGAAAGACCCAGTATATCCGGCGCCCACACTCCATATCCGGATAGCCCGGCCGAAATACCAGCAGTAATCGCAGAGGGATATCCATAAAGTTTATCCCAGCTGGGCACCTGATCCCCACCCCATATCACACTACTGTAGGCGGCAGATCCGGCAGAACCCGAACGGCTGAACGCCGTATTATCCGGTTTGAGCTGCGCAGACAATTCATGCGTCATTTTATGATATAACAATGGATAGAGATTGGCAATCTGCTCGTTACTGAGTTTGTCGTAAGGAGAATCCAGATGAAAACGCATCGGCTCATAGGCCGCTTTCGGGCGGTTGTACACGTAGCTCACATCTCCGAAATCTTCCATCCATCCATCGAAATCTTCGGTCACCAGATTTCTTTTTAAAATGTTTTTCCACCAGCCTTCTGTTGCCGGATTGTAAAAATTGATCTGGTCGTTCGAACTGAAATCACTAAAATTCGCGCGGTCCACTTCATCGGCCATCATAATAAAATGCCGGCTGACGGCTTCGTCGTGTATGGGATTGGGAAAGTCGTAATAGGAAAGTCTTTTATTTGAAAAACTTCGGAGATAGGTCAGCACTTTAAAATCAAGGGCATGCAAGCTATCTGTCACGTAGCGAAGGTTACCAAAATAGCCGTTTGTCCAATAGGTCCACCCGGTATTACTCTCCGGATCGTCGAAATCAAAAAGCCAGATGGCATCTACCGGAATCTGCGTGTTTCGCAAAAAATGCGCAAGATATAGCACGGAGTCTCTGCCCTTACGCAGATTCACCCATACACCGAAGGCCCATTTTGGGGGCAGAGGTGAACGCCCAATGATGGTTGTATAGTCCTTCAGCAACAGCCGCGGATTGGCGGCCGCAAAAAAGAACAGATCAGTATGTAGACCGTCGACCAAAATAGAAAATCTGTTTTGTGCAGAATGAATCAAATCGATCGTTGTCGTATTTACTTCATCAACATAAAGTCCATTCCCTTGCGGCGTGAAAATAAACGGGATGGGCAGGTAAGTTGGTTCCTGCGTTTTCAGGTATTCCGGGTTACGCAGACTATCGGGAATCCAGGCGCGATCATGGGGTTGATTCGTGAATTTTCTTCCATTCAGCCGGCTGCTTAAAAAACGTTCCCCGCCGCCGAAGAAATCACCGGCTCCTTTGAAAATACATTTTATATTTTGAGCTGTAGAAAGTGCACCAGCAGTGCCTTTCCCGTAAACTATCGAAAAATGAATAATACCGGAAGCCAATACCTCAATGACCAATGAAAACTGATCATCCTGGCTTTTCAGCGACCAGGTATTTACTTTTCTTTCAACCGATCGAATTGATGAAATAAAATTCTGTTGCCCATCCATGAGATCTGAATATTGAATACTGTCCAACAGCCATTTTTGATGCGTAATTGTATTCAGCAGATTGCACGCGAAGGGTTTCTTCTGTATGTTTAATAAGAATGCAGTCGTTTGAATACGGAGACCGCCTGCGCTTTCCTTTACCGTGATCGAAAGAGGCAGACTCGTATCTACCAAACCGGCGCCCGCGATTACAGAAGGCCGGAGATGACCGAGGGTCATTTCTTTCCGCAATATCTCCTGCATGCTTTGCGCCTTTGCACTTCGCTGAAGACACAACACGCAGCAAGCAAGCAGAAAATAGCTAAGGTTATTTCTATTCATGAAAGGTGGAATGAATGTCTGGTAAAAAAACGTTTACACAACTAATCCGTAGTTTTAATTATAAATGAAGCTACCCAGAATAACCGATAAAATAAGTCCCCGCGGAGTCATCTTCGTTTTTATTCTGGCCGCCGCGGGGATTACGCTCCAAACCTATTTTGCGGGCCAT
>JAYWCS010000120.1:0-2643 GCA_043780315.1 Bacteroidota bacterium
AAAAATATTTACTGGAAGCAAATCTTGGCACCGATCAGGAACATATATACACCTTCGATCCAACGCAGAATATTCCTTTGCGTGAAGCCACTGATTCGGCTGTTTCCCTGGCTCCGGGAACCGGCCCCCGTCATATTGCATTTCATCCCACAAAATCGTTTGTCTATATTTTGGGTGAACTCTCCGGCACCGTAGACGTCTTTCATTATGACTCTACAAATGGAAACCTGAAACATTTGCAACGAATCCGGACGACAACGAAAAAGTTTACCGCCGATCCGAGCAGCGCAGACATTCATGTGCGCGGCGATGGAAAATACCTGTATGCGTCCAACCGGGGCAGCTCCAATACGCTCGCCGTTTTTGCCATTCGTAAAGACGGAAGACTGGCCGCACGACAATATATTTCAGTGAAAGGAAAACATCCGCGCAACTTCGCGATCGATCCGACCAACCGGTTTTTACTTGTTGCCAACAGAGATACGGACAACATTGTTGTTTTTTCCATTGATCCAGAGACGGGAAAATTGAAAGCGACCGGCAATGAAATCAGCATTCCCAATCCGGTTTGTCTGAAGTTTTTGACCCCTTAATATAAAACTAAAAATATGTGGTGGGTATACGCTTTATTGTCCGCCCTGTTCGCCTCCCTGACAGCCATTTTTGCAAAAATCGGCATCAGTGGAGTGAATTCTAATCTGGCTACTGCCATCCGCACGATCGTTATATTATTTATTGCCTGGGGTATTGTATTCTTTCGTGGAGAATATAAAACATTATATACGCTTTCGAAGCATAACCTGATTTTTCTGATGATCTCCGGCATTGCCACGGGTCTCTCCTGGATTTTTTATTTTAAAGCGCTGCAGATCGGAAAAGTTTCGCAAGTGGCCCCGGTTGATAAGCTCAGCGTAGCACTCACAATTATATTATCGGTGATTTTTCTGGGGGAAGCATTGAGCTGGAAAACAGCGGTGGGTGCCCTGTTGATTATAGGCGGAACGATCGTTTTAATTTTGTGATTCTAATTTTTTTTGATATTATGAATTCCTTGAGGCTTATGATATTTTCTTAAAATACTCCAGGATTTCCGCCCAGTTATTCACCCGCTGATGATGATGGAAGTGTATATTATGACCAGCCGTATACAAGATGGGTGTGCCCGTAAAATGATCCAGATTTCTGAGATGATCGTCGATCAGGTAGTCGGTTTTAATAATACTTTTATCTCCGCAAAAAACAATATTCCACCAGGAAATAAAGGGGAAATATTCTTCCAGCCATTGTTGTTTTTCGAATAGGGAAAGCGGAAATTCCATGGCGGCTGAAACAATATAAATTTCAAAATTTTCCATCAGCGTTCTGACGGCCTCTACCCCATCGGGCATCAATGGAATGTTTCGAAAGAAACCCGGCGAATGAATATATCTGTGAACAGCCGTTGGATCGGGGAACGCCTCATGTTCGGGGATACCCAATAGTCTTTCGCGGTCAAATTCGTCCCCGGTTTCTTCGCGATAATAATTTATAAACTGGGTAACCGTATCGGCGAGAACGCCATCCATATCAATAGAAATGGAGATTTTTTTTGTCTTTTTTTCCGTCATCGTGATAAATATCGTTCCCGAAGGATTTGGATATGATGTTTATGGTGTCCGTAAATCAGGTTAACTAATAAAATTACGGAAACCGGGTACTTATTTGAATTGCCAACTCGTTTTAGAGATTCTTCATCGAGTGATTCAATGAACGCAATACTGGATTCTCTCACCAGCGAATACTCCCGCATGATATCGTCGATAGAGCGGTCGTTGGCATGTGCATACAGGGCGTACTGGCTTTCTTCAAAACCCGGCAAAGGCGTTTCATCGCCGCGGGAAAACCGTAAAGCACGGTAAACATAAATCCTTTCCGTATCACAAAGATGCACCAGCATGTCTTTGATGGTCCATTTTCCCGGCGCATAGCGGAACGCCAGCTGGTCGTCGGACAACGGATCAATGAGCTCTTCTGTTTCCGAAAAAATATCTTCCAGGTGAATCAGCAGATTTCCGTCGTCCGGAACGAGTTGAATATACTGTTGATAAAATGGAACCTTTATTTCCGTGGGCTTATATATTTTCTTCAATATAAATGTTTCAGAATTCAAATATACGAAACAGATCATGGGTTGATCGCCTGAAGGAGTCTACTAATTTGGTAGACTTATAATTTTCCTATAATATTGCAGTTAATAAAACGGGTCATGTGGCCGAGTGGTGAGGCACGGGTCTGCAAAACCCTTTACGGCGGTTCGATACCGTCCATGACCTCTGCAAGTAGTTTAGTTCGTTGGCAGTCTCGGGGTGTATGTCCATACACCCCTTTTTTATTTGAATTCTCCTTCAAGCAGGGTATATAATCGCTGGAATTGTTGAAACTGTTTTGCGTAAAGCAGGTGATTTGAATATACCGGCTGATATACTTTAGAGATGGATGAGGCGGTAGTCAAAATGTGACCAGTGGCGTGCCCGGCCGTTTTCGCAGCTCCCCAGGCAGAATTCTCAATAGTTTCTCCCAGCACGACCGGCAAATTAAAAGTGTCCGACAGGATCTGCAACCACAATTCGTTTCGGGCAAATCCGCCGCTGGCATAAATTTTAT
>JAYWCS010000121.1:0-3271 GCA_043780315.1 Bacteroidota bacterium
GCGGTTTCAACAATCTGCACCATCCTGGTACCAAAATATTGCAGGCCAATCTTGACCGCTCTCTCACGGCTCTCCTGCTTATAAGCGGTACCGACTATCTTTCTTTCTTCATCCGTAAACAAAGGCAAACTGTGAGCGGAGGGAATATGCGCATGCCCAAATTCCCCCGGACTGCGCACATCGAGCACAGGATATTTTTTTCTTAACTCAATAAACGTTTCGATAGAAATTTTCTCAACAGCCATGTTTAACAAATATACGCTTTACAAAAAGCGCCTCATCATTCGCGTTAGCCCATCAACCATCAACCATCAACCGTCAACCATCAACCATCAACCGTCAAGGTCCCGCCCCAGCGCGCATTCATGTTCACCCGGTAAATATCCTGCGCACGGCGATTATAACGGTCATCACTGCATTTCTGAACCCCAAACATGGAAATCAGAAGAAAGCAGCATAATCCGAAGGCAATGCCCACGAGGTTGAGTATAGAGAATGTTTTATCCCGCGTTAAATTTCTCCAGGCGATGACAAAGTAATTTTTTAGCATTGCGGGATTTTCAAAGAGCTGTGCCAATAAAAATGCCGAATCGTAATATATAAATAACCAAACGAATATAATTCTGCTCTATGTAAAATACGTTCGTTTATGATGCAGCAACTATTTGATAGCGAACATCGCCCTGAAAAAGCAATTTCACATGGCGAGAGTAATTATCAAGAAACACCGAACAAATTTATAAACATTCTATATTTTCTTTACCCGCATATTTCTGAACCGGACAATGTCACCATGTCCTAAGAAACCCAGATGCCCCGTTGTTCTGAAGAGACCGGGATGTTCTTTTTGATCCACCGGTCCGTTTTTGGAAGCTGCTTTTATATCCCCATCCAGAATAACGGTTCCGTTTAAAGTGACTTTTATTTTGTTTCCTTTTGCTACAATTTCTTCTTTGTTCCACTCGCCCAATGGCAACAAATATCCTCTTTTCGCGGGGATGACGCCATACACCGAACCATGGTATTGGTAGGCATGCAAGTCTTTATATTTGACCGCTTCATTATCCAGAACCTGTATTTCCATGCCAACATAAGCCGCATCCCCTTCCAATGGCGCCCGGATGCCAATGCCATTATTGGCACCAGGTGTTAACTGAAATTCAAAGCGATAAATAAAATCGGCAAATTCTTCTTTCGTATATAAATTTCCACCTCCGTCATCCGACGGATTGACTTGCACTACCCCGTCTTTCACCAGGTAGCCTGTCTTGTTTCCTGTCCACTGGTCCAAACCGGTTCCGTCAAATAATAAAACAAAGCCTTGTTTTTTCTCTGGTTCACTCAATGCATGAGGTTCGTCCGAAGGAATTTCTCTCAAATAAATATTTCTATACGCCACATAAGTCCCATGAGCCTGCAATTCAATTTGCTCCTTTGCATAAATCGGAATACTATGATCCCAGTAATTTTCCAGCGTTATATTGTCGGTAACCAAAATCCCATTTAAATGGACTGTTACTTTTTCACCTTTCATGATTATATGAAAACGATTCCATTCCCCCACTTTATTATCTGCTACCACCAGCGGCTTGCTTACATTTTTCTGATTGTTGTATAATCCGCCTGAACCCACCTGCGCTCCCACTTCCCTTCTGCTGGTATCCCAGATTTGCACCTGGGGTGTCCCTCTTAAATATATTCCGGCATCTCCTTTTTCTGTAATTTTCCAATCCACGTACATTTCAAAATCTCCATATTTCTTCTCTGTCGCCAGATTATCTCCGTACCCGGTAAAAATTAATAAGCCATCTTTAACGATCCAGTCCTTTTTCATTTTTGCGTTGGCTTCCTCCTGCGCTGTATTTAAAGCGGATTCTGTCATTTTAGATCTAGAAACAGGATCACCCACCAGGCCCTTCCATCCACTCAGATCTTTTTCATTAAACAGACTTACAAATCCGTAATCATAGGGCATCGCCAGTAAATGCGTAGTGAGTTTGCTAACTAATACGGCACTATCTTCTCCCTTGATGAGTGGCAGCGCCGTTTCCAGTGCTTCCCTTACAACCGGCCCCTTCATATTTTCGTCTTCCAAAGCCAACCGGGTTACAATGGATGCAGCTTCCTGATTGAGTTCCGGATCTTTCAGTGATTTGCTTACAAACATAAAACTGCTAAACCCGGGAATACGTGCCACCTCTGATAAAATATTTCTCTTCTCTATCGGATCTTTTGCCATTTCCCATTGATCCTGCAATGTCAGCAACTGTTGTACTCCGTTTGCCGAAGATGTTTTTGCTGCATTATATGCAGGTAACGGCGGTAAATGGGTATTCGCCTGATCGATCAATGTTTTATCCGTTAATAATTTCAATTGTGACTGGATGAGTATTTTGGCATATTCTGTTTTGGAAGACGATAAATATTTTTCCAACAAACCTACCGTCTGCTTTTTTTTACCGGCATCCAAAGCAGAAAAATTCGTATAGGCATTCAATGCATACGTGGCCTTTAATTTCAGGGAATCATCCTCCAGCATTTTCATGAATTCTTTCCATTCTTTTTTGTCCCAGGTATTCATTGCCGCCAGGGCCGAATCTGCTTCTGCACGATGTTGGTAAGGAAAAACCTGTATCGTTTCAATAACTTTATTTTTTGCGCTCTGGCCCAGCACCTGTGTATGGGAGAACGCCACAACGAATGCGATAATAAAAAAGGAAAAATATTTCTTCATGAAGTGATTTTAATTGGGTAAAAAAAATACTGACTTAGATATGCCAGGGGGCACGCATCGGCGGGTTGATCATATAATTGGCTTCATCATCATTAATAAATAACTGATTCACCGGATCAAAACGCAAGGGTCTTCCTAATTGTAAAGCAATCTTCCCCATATTTATGATGGTACAGGATCTAAATCCGTTCATTTCGTTCAACGCGAACGGTTTCCTGTGTTTAACAGACTCTAAGAAATTGGTTATCTGTGGTTCGGGGTCAGGCATCAATACCAGTTTTTCCTTTAAGTTGGGAATGTCGGACCGGAAGCCCGAATACAGTTTTCCTTTGGGCCCTACGATATATGCCGCGTCCGGATCTTTTGCTTCCCCGTCTAAAATGATCCGGCAACCGTCATCATAAGTATATGTGATCTTCCGGAAGGTACGAACAGCATCCGGATGTTGTTCCTCGGCTTCCGATTCTACCAAGACCGGACTGGTATGATCCTTCCCTAAAAAATATTGAATCGGATCAATATAATGTTGCCCCATAT
>JAYWCS010000122.1:0-2071 GCA_043780315.1 Bacteroidota bacterium
TCAGAATAAGTCACGTTATGATAATCCTCGTATTTGGATTTAATATTTTCAAGAATCATAATGGTTTCTTCCACACTCGGCGGATCGATCATTACTTTCTGAAACCGCCGGTCCAGAGCCCCGTCTTTCTCAATATACATTCTGTATTCATCCAGCGTTGAAGCCCCGATACATTGCAGTTCGCCCCTGGCCAGCGCCGGTTTAAATATGTTGGATGCATCCAGCGAACCGGAAGCACCCCCTGCACCAACGATCGTATGAATTTCATCGATGAACAAAATCACATCGCGATTTTTTTCCAGTTCATTTATGATCGCTTTCATGCGTTCCTCAAACTGGCCGCGATATTTTGTTCCTGCAACCAATGCCGCCAGATCCAGCGATATCACCCGTTTGTCGAATAACACCCGCGAAACCTTCCGCTGCACAATCCGAAGCGCCAATCCTTCCACGATGGCCGTTTTACCCACACCGGGTTCGCCGATGAGTATCGGATTGTTCTTTTTTCTTCTGGACAAAATCTGAGAGACTCTTTCAATCTCTTCTTCCCGGCCAACAATCGGATCCAGAGAATTCATTTCCGCCAGCCGGGTAATATCACGACCAAAATTATCGAGTACCGGCGTTTTACTTTTTGCATTTCCTGCCGGACGCGCTTTTTGTTGCGCATACTTTTTTTCGTCATCAAAATCATCATCATTCTCTTCCGCATATTCGCTGCGGGTATCATTGCTTTTCACGACACCCAGTTCATTTCTGAATAAATCGTAATCCACGTCAAATTGATTTAAAATTTGTGTCGCGATGTTTTCTTTATTCTTGAGAATGGAGAGCATCAGATGTTCGGTTTCAACCGTCGGACTTTTCAAAGCTTTCGCTTCGAGGACCGTAACGCGTATCACTTTTTCAGCCTGCTTCGTTAAAGGCAGACTGTTGATGTTCGCAATATTTTTTCCTGTTTTATCCTTTACCGCCAGTTCAACTTCCTTACGGAGTTCATAGAGGTCTACATTAAAGCTTTTCAGGATACGGACGGCGGTATTATCGCCTTCCCGAATCAGGCCCAAAAGCAAATGCTCTGTCCCGATAAAATCGTTTCCTAACCTTAAGGCTTCCTCTCTGCTGAACGATATAATCTCTTTAACCTGGGCCGAAAAATTATTATCCATTTTGAACTAATTGAGCTTAATACAATAATAACGAATATTTTTGATTCCTGTTTTCCATGGTTTATTAACGTATGTTAACAAGAGTGGTTCAAATGAAAGTCAAAATTAGTACCAACGCGAAATTCCATGCCATTACTGTACTTGAACCCCATCTCGCTGCTAATATGACAGCAGCACTATATGAACTATGTACGGGGTTTCTTCATCAGAAGGTTAAAAACCTGCTGTTAAATTTTAAAGACATTGAAAAAATGGATAATGCTGCTGCCGATGCCCTACTTGCAGTGCGGAACCAGTTTTATGCAAGCAATGCTTCGCTCGTACTATGTGAAATGCAACCTTCATTAAAAAAATATTTTGATCAGAATGAACAATTTGAAATAATTCAAATGGCCCCCACTATGAGTGAAGGCTCGGATATCATTTTTATGGAAGAAATCGAAAGAGAATTCTCTGAATAATAGAATAGGTAGCGGATACTATGGTAACGATCAAATCCGTTTCCTATTACTTTTTGTATTATTTTTCAGCAGACATACAAAAGCGGGGCTTCCCGCCCGATTGATCATACCTAAAACCAGCCTGTGCTCGCGGTTACGATTCTTGGAAACAATTCTGCTATTCCCGCCTTTGACCGCCATCCGACGGCCCAGGTGATCACCCTCGATGATCAGCTTTTCTTGATTGATTGTGGGGAAGGGACACAAACGCAGATGAACAAATACAAGATCCGCCGGAGTCGGATCAACCATATTTTTATTTCACATTTGCACGGGGATCATTATTTCGGTCTCATCGGGCTCATTACCAGCATGGGATTGCTGGGGCGCCATCAGGATCTGCATCTCTACGGTCCCGCTCCCTTGATCGACATTTTCAACCTGCAACTGCAGGTGGCCGAT
>JAYWCS010000123.1:0-4648 GCA_043780315.1 Bacteroidota bacterium
TGGTTGTTTGGCATATAGTTAGTTAAACAACTATATAAATCTAATTCTTTTCGTCTTAAAAACAAATTTTCAGATCCTTTTTAACGAAGAAACAGAAGATGCCCGCCAGCGCGTATATTTCCGGTTAATTCTCCAGGCCTCATGCACGTTTTGATTGGCATCACCGGAATTTTTTTACTGATTTATGCACTGTTGATATTTTTTTATCACCGGATCTGGGACCGTATCCCCCCGATCATAACACCCGGTACGGATCCACCCCTAAAGGAGGTTACGCGAAATATAACCAAAGTTTCGGTAATTATTCCTGCGCGCAATGAAGCCAGCCGCATTGAAAATTGTTTAAAAAGTCTGATTGGGCAATCCTATTCTTCGGAAAATACAGAACTTATTATAGTGGATGATTTCTCAACAGACGCCACTACGGAACGGGTAATGGCATACACCCCTAAAATAAAACTGATTCATTTAGCAGATCATGTTTCCGGGCCCCTGAACTCTTATAAAAAAAAGGCTATAGAAACGGGGATCGCCCATTCCTGCGGCGAATTGATTATCTGCACCGATGCCGATTGCAGGATGGGGCCCGACTGGATTCAAACCATTGTAGCAGTATATGAAAAAGAACATTTCCAATTCATGGCAGCTCCGGTAAAAATTCTAACAGATAAATCTTTCCTCTCCCTATTTCAGGCCCTCGACTTTATTTCCTTACAGGGAATCACGGGTGCCTCCGTATATAGAAATTTATATCCGATGTGTAACGGCGCCAACATGGCATATACCCGCGCGGCTTACGAGGCAGTGGGTGGATTTCGATCGATCGATCAGATTGCCTCGGGAGATGATATGTTGCTAATGAAAAAAATTCAGGCAAAGTTCCCGGGAAGATCCGGATACATCAAGGCGGCGGCGGCCATCGTTAGTACCCTCCCGGCAGAAAACATCAAAGCATTTTTTAAACAGCGTATTCGCTGGGCCAGTAAAATGGGGCATTACAAAGATCCCGCAACATTTATTACACTGGCTCTGGTATATGTGGTAAATTTATTTTTACTCACGTTATTCTTGAGCTGTTTTTTTCAGAATTACTGGCGTTGGTTACTTATTTTAGTAGTTTTTAAAACCATCTCTGAAATTTTCTTCGTTTCGAAAGTCGCCGATTTTTTTCAACAACAATCCCTGATTAAATATTTTCCTTTTTGTCAGCCTTTTCATATTCTCTATACGGTGATTGCTGGCAGTTTTGGTAGTTTTGGAAAATATGAATGGAAAAACCGCAAAGTGAAATGATCCATTGAGAGAAAATAATTCCATACAAAAAGATACCTGGCGCCGGTTGAAAAAGAACAAGGGGGCCGTGTTCGGGATGCTAACTATCTCGGGGGCAATATTAATGGGTATTTTCGCTTATCCGCTGGCACCCGATCATACCCCTTTTGCGAACCGCATGATTTTGGAAATCGGCGGTCAAAAACCGGGTTACCGGCAGTCCTTTTTGCTGGTCAAAAAACAGTCTACCGGCGTTCGTGACTCTTTTTTGCATCGACTGTTTTTGGGTACTGATGACCGCTATGAGTGGCTGCCGATCAGAAGCGGTCAGCAAAACGGCGATAGTTTGATAGTCCAACAATATATAGATAAGGACATCAGCGAACGAATGGCCTTTTATCATCCCGCAATAAATAAGGATCTTGAAATCCGACATCAAACGTTTTGGCTCGGAACTGACCGATATGGACGCGATATCCTGAGTCGGCTCATTATTGGCGTGCGGGTGAGCCTCGCTGTTGGTCTCATTACCGTTGTGTTGTCGCTGAGTATTGGCATCTTTCTCGGTGCCATTGCCGGCTACTATGGCGGCAAAACCGATCAGTTGATCATGTGGTTCCTGAACGTGATCTGGAGCATCCCGACTTTGTTACTCGTTTTTGCACTCACTATTTTGTTGGGCAAAGGATTCTGGCAGGTTTTTATTGCCATCGGTTTGACAATGTGGGTGAATGTTGCGCGCATCGTGCGCGGTCAGGTACTCGCCGTAAAATCGTTGGAATATGTGGAAGCCGCGCGGGCATTGGGATATTCGGACAGCCGGATTATCGGACGGCATATATTGCCCAATATACTCGGACCAGTCATGGTCATTGCCGCATCGAATTTCGCTTCGGCCATTGTGATTGAAGCCGGACTCAGTTTTTTAGGGATCGGCGTACAGCCACCACAGCCCAGCTGGGGATTGATGATCAAAGAAAATTTTAATTTCATCATCACCCATAATCCGATGCTTGCCCTGGCGCCGGGCATCGCCATCATGTTGCTGGTACTTGCTTTTAATCTTCTGGGGAATGGACTGCGCGATGCGTTGAATGTCAAAGTTTGAAAAAAGTGATATGTTACTAAACCGGCTCCTTGTAAACAGGAACATTCCGGCTAAAACTTTCATCCAGCGAAATAAACGTTTCTGTTCTTTCTATTCCTTTAATCTTTTGCAGCTCATCGTGCAAAACAAAACGTAATTGATTAATGTCTTTACAAACGATTTCTGCAAACATGCTATAGTTGCCTGTAGTATAATTTAATCGAACGATCTCCGGAATACGTCGCAATTCCCTGGCAACGGAATCATACAATGAACTCTTTTCCAGATAGATCCCGATAAATGCAATCACATCAAAACCGAGAAATTTCAGATTCACATTGAGCCTGGTGCCCTTGACGATTCCGAATTCCTGCAGTTTTTTTATGCGCACATGAATCGTACCGCCAGAGACAAATAATTTTTTTCCAAGGTCCGCGTACGAGACCTCCGCATTCTCCATCATTTCATGAATTATTTGCAAATCCAGCTTATCTAAATTAAATTTACCGCTCATTTAGAACCGAGTTTTTAAAATTATTTAATAAATATACGTTTTTTTTGAATATTATTAAATATTTCAAAATATTTATTAGTAGATTTGCAAAGATTCAGCTATTTATCGTAATATTGCGTAGTCAGCGGTTGCAAAGCCCCGACTTTATTGTGGAGTGATGAAATTTGGCAGACATGCCCTCTTGTCTCGGGGGTGGGGATTACAGAAAAAACGTAGCATAATGCCGGTCTCGCTGCAAAGCGTGGCCGACTGGGGTTGACCACCACTAACCATTGTGCTAAGGCTAACTGCCCCGTGGAGGTTCGAATCCTTCCTCCACAGCACTGAAATACAGGTATGACCCCTGAAATATAGATTGGCTCTATGTTTCAGGGTTTTTACTTCACCTACCAAGAGTCGTTTGTGTGGCTATTTCGGCATGAAAATAAAAAGTGAGCGACAACAGGGTGATTTCGAGAAAAAAGGCATCCGCCAAAAATAAGAATCCAAAAGGAAGCACGATAGCTGCAACAAATAAAATCCTGTCAAATCGTTTCGTAAAAAACCCGACGAGGAAAAATCCTTCCAGTACAAATCCGGCATCCATTAAAATATCGGGAACAGCCGGATGCGCCAACATCCAGCGATAGCATCCTGCCAGATAAGATTCCGGATTAAAGAAAAGATAGGGAGCCAAATTTCTTTTCATGATCAGCAAACCCTGCGCCGGGTAGAATCCGCTGCCGCGGAACAATTTCCAAACGAAGGCACTTCCGAATATAAAACACGTGTAATATCGAAGCCCGTGCCAGAGAAATACAAATCCTTTTAAGCTTTGGATCATGAATGGAACAGGCAGGAGGAGTATCGCAATTTTAGCATGGGTATGGTGTGTTCCATAGCTGTTATAAATGATGAAGTAGTTAAGATATAATATAAAAAATACAATCGACCCTACACGCTGGCGGGGATTGATTATACACAAAATACAAACTATAAAACAGCTCCAGTCGAACAGGGTGGCAATGAGAGTATGCGAACTAATAAATTCAGGCAAACGGAAAATATGAAAAATCCGATAGGTTAAATCAGTAGACGGAAAAGGCAATACCGGATGTACCATTCGTCATAACCAACCGATATATTTATTTCTTCCTCCATTCTATAAAGGGCTTGGTTTCTAAAACGGCCATTTGATTGTCTAAATTATACTGAATGAAAACCACATCAACTTTCAGGTGATTTATTTCCTGATGCAGCGTTTCTTTCAAATACGCCATATACCATTCTACAAAATTTGCGTTCAGTGTATCCTGGAATATAAATGGATAGTCGAGCAGATAAAAATAATTTTTAAACTTTTTTTGAATAATTTTTTTAAGCGGATCTTCTCCCCCGTTTAGAACCTGCGTATAATAATGATCTAGCGGCAGCGAAAGATAAAACCGGTGATTATCTGTAAACCCTGCACTATAATCCAGACAACAGCTGTCATTCACTACTATTTTATAAACAGTATAATTTTTCGCGTCGGGTTCTTTTTCCGAATACATTCCCCAGATAAAAAACGGCGTCGTTTCCAGTTTGGAAATATTTGCAAGTATTGTAAAAAAACAAAACCCTGCCATCAGGAAAAACAGTCGCCTGTTGTAACGAAACAGTTTTGAGAAATATGTGTTTTTAAATTCCACCCATTGAATTTAATCTTCTTTTATTCCGCAGAAATAATTTGCAAGAGCGGTTTCTTTCCAATACAAATCGTCGATTTTTTCGGCATAACTTCGGGATGAAAAAAG
>JAYWCS010000124.1:0-2813 GCA_043780315.1 Bacteroidota bacterium
TTATCTACAATGCCGTAAGCAACTGCTTCTGTGGCATCCATCCAGTAATCGCGGTCGAAATCCTTCATGATCTGTTCAAATTTCTTACCACAGTTTTCCGCCAGTATTTTAGCAGCGATTTCTTTTACTCTCTTGGTTTGTTTTGCCTGAATTTCAAGGTCGATACTTACGCCCTGAATATATCCACCTAAACTCGGCTGGTGAATCATTACTTCGCCGTGCGGATAGATAAAACGTTTTCCTTTTACCCCGCCACTGAGTAAGATGGAGCCCATTGAGGCGGCCAGACCAATACATACGGTACTGACCGGACTTTTCATCATCTTCATCACATCATAGATGGCCATGCCACTCGTAACCATACCACCCGGACTATTAATCAGAAACCGGATCTCTTCTCCGGGCTTATCCATATCGAGCAACAGAAATTTATTAATGACATCTTTCGCGGAACGGTCATCCACCGGTCCCCACAGTTGTACGGTACGCCGGTCAAAAAAATATTGCTCCAGCTTCTTCATCAGCATGCCTGGATCCGTTTGCGGTTTTTCTTCTTTCTCTTCAGAAGGTTCATCATCCATGCGATACGGAGACATCGGGTATTTAGAATATTTCATTGTAATAACTTAAGATATTTTAGTTTTCTTTTTTGTCTTTTTTTGGATTGATCACGAGCACTTCATCTACCAGACCGTACTCTTTGGCTTCAACGGCGGTTAACCAATAGTCGCGTTCGGAATCCTTATCGATCTGTTTAACTGTTTTTCCTGTATGAAATGCATAGATTTCATAGAGTTCTTTTTTCAGTTTACGAATTTCATTTACCGTTATTTCAATATCACTCGCTTGCCCCCCGATGCTGCCACTCGGCTGATGCATCATCACGCGGGAATGTTTCAGCGCCGTCCTTTTCCCCTTGGTGCCGGCGCACATCAGCGTGGCACCCATAGAGGCCGCCATGCCGATACAAATGGTCGCCACATCGGGTGTCACATATTGCATCGTGTCATACACCCCTAAACCGGAATAAACCGATCCGCCGGGGCTGTTGATATACATCTGAATATCGCGATGCCGGTCGGTGCTGTCCAAAAACAGTAACTGGGCGGTGATGATATTGGCTACTTCATCATTGATGGGATAACCCAAAAAAATGATGCGGTCCATCATCAAACGACTATATACATCCATCACGGCTACGTTCATGGGACGTTCTTCAATGATATTGGGGGTAAGGCCGGTGATCAGATATTTTTCATAACCACTGAGGGTATTACTGTTGAGGCCAAGATGCTTAACGGCGTATTTTTCAAATTCGGAACCAAGGTGCATAATGAGATATTTTATCTATGGGATGGATTAGCTGAACAGAAGTTTTCCGTTCAAATCTCCGTCCAAACTTTTAAACTTCCAAAAAACTGACAGAGTTGCAGGTATCAAAGAAAAAATCCCTCCGAATGAACAAAAGGGATTTTTTATTAATTATTCGTGGTGCTGGTGCTGATGTTCCTTATTCAGCTCGTTGAATGCCTCGGGTGTGATGTCTTTATCTACCGGATTCACCTTTGTTTCCAGCCATTGCAGCATTTTATTGGTGCGCTGATTCTGATAAGTTTCTTCAACAAATTTCCGGTCCTCCATCATCTTTTTCACGTAGTCTTCTACCCATGGCTGATCATCACCTGGTGGCAGTCCACCGAGATAGGAGAACAATTGCCGGCGGGCCGCTTCCCGGATATCTTCGGGTGTAACCTCAATTTTCTGTTCTACCATGATCTTCTCGCTGATGAGGTTCCACTTAAGGGCATCGCTGAATGCCGGGAACTCATGTTCCACTTCATCCGATGTTTTTGGTTTTTCACCTCCATTGAGCAGCCAGCGTTTCAGAAATGATTCCGGAAAGTCGATTTTTGTTTGATCGAGGAGATTATGATATATCGTATGCTGCAGATTATTGCTGGTTTGCGCCTTCCATTGATCGGCCATATCCTGTTTCACTGCTTCGCGGAAGGCTTCGGCTGTTTCAAATGTTTTTGTGGGATATACTTTTTTGAAAAAAGTTTCATCCAGAACCGCTTTTTCCAGCAGACCCACTTTTGTGATCGTTGCTTTGAAATATTTTTCCGCGTCGGCGGGATTTTCCTTGTCCAGCGCCAGATCCTGCATCATCCAGACTCTTTCTTTGTCTTCAAATGCGGTGGCGAGCTGGATCGTAAATTCGTCTCCGGTTTTTTTGCCGGTTAGTTGTGTGCGGAAAGCCGGTGCAAAATATTTTACGAGTAAGGAATTATCTTTTGGCTGAACACCTTCCAGCGCTTTACCATCCGCGTCGGTTTCCTGAAAACTCAGATTCAATACATTGTCGTCGCCGGAAACCGATTCGGGTTCGGTCATATTGCCATTTTTCTGCTGCAGTCTTTCGATTTCAGTTTCCAGCATCTCGTCTGAAATAATGATCTGATAACGGGTAGGTGTAAGCGCAGATAACGCGGGCAATTCGAAAGCCGGTTTCAAACCCACTTCAAAAGAAAAGAAATAATCCTGCGGCTGGGTCATGGTAATCTGACGCGCATCATTTTCCGGGAGCGGCAACGGCTGGGCAAAAATATCCAGCTGCTCGGTACTCATATAATCGGTCAGTTTCTTCTCGACGCTTTTCAATACTTCATCCGTAAAAACAGAATTGCCGTACATTTTTTTGATCAGACTCGTTGGCACCATGCCCTTGCGAAAGCCGGGTATATTGGCTTTTTTACCATATTCCTTCAAAGATTTTTCAAAAGATGGCAGGTAGTCGTTCTTTTCAATTTTAA
>JAYWCS010000125.1:0-16639 GCA_043780315.1 Bacteroidota bacterium
CAGAAAGAAGAGCATATTCAGCAGATCATGGGGGCTCCCTATCAGGTACAGGCTGTAGCGCCTGCCTATGCACCCGCGGCTGCAACCACCGGGACGGCACCGGTCAATGGCAAATCAAAAACTGCAGAACCCGCTGCGGATAATCTGATCACGATAAAAAGTCCAATGATCGGAACCTTCTACCGCAGTGCTGGGCCCGACAAACCTTCCTTTGCAAATGTGGGCGATGAAACCGAACCGGGAAAAGTGGTTTGTATCATCGAAGCCATGAAATTATTTAATGAAATCGAAAGTGAAGTAAAGGGCAAAATTGTAAAAGTGCTGGTGGAAGATGCATCGCCGGTCGAGTTTGATCAACCGCTTTTTCTTGTTGACCCGAGTTAAAAAAATCAATGTTTAAAAAGATACTGATAGCTAATCGCGGGGAAATTGCTTTAAGAGTCATCAGAACCTGTCGCGAGATGGGTATTAAAACGGTGGCTGTTTATTCAACCGCAGATAAAGATAGTTTGCATGTAAAATTTGCCGACGAAGCCGTTTGTATTGGCAAACCGGCCAGTGTAGATTCCTACCTGAATATCCCGCATATCATGGCCGCCGCTGAAATCACCAATGCCGATGGGATCCACCCGGGATATGGTTTCCTGGCGGAAAATGCACGTTTTGCAGAAATCTGTGGCGAACATGGAATAAAATTTATCGGCCCCACGCCGGCGATGATCAACTCCATGGGGGATAAAATCACTGCCAAAGAAACGATGATTAAGGCGGGTGTTCCGGTCGTTCCGGGCGGCGGAGGATTGTTGGAAAGTGTTGACCACGCGAAAGGTGTTGCGCTCGAAACCGGTTATCCGGTCATTCTCAAAGCCACGGCCGGGGGCGGAGGAAAGGGAATGCGGGTGGTATGGCAGGAGTCTGAATTGGAGAAAGCCTTCGATGCTGCCAAAGCAGAAGCAGCCGCTTCGTTTAAAAACGACGGCATCTACATGGAGAAATTCGTTGAAGAGCCACGTCATATTGAAATTCAGGTAGCCGGCGACCAGTATGGAACTATCTGCCATCTCAGTGAACGCGATTGCTCCATCCAGCGCCGTCATCAGAAATTAGTGGAAGAATCTCCGTCTCCTTTTATGACGCGGGAACTGCGTTACAAAATGGGCGAGGCTGCTATCAAGGCCGCTTCTGCCATCAACTATGAAAGTGTCGGCACCATTGAATTTCTGGTGGATAAACACCGAAATTTTTATTTCATGGAAATGAATACGCGCATTCAGGTGGAGCATTGCGTGACCGAAGAAGTAGTCAACTTCGACCTCATCAAAGAACAAATTAAAATAGCCGCCGGCGAAACCATCAGCGGAGTCAATTACGAACCGCAGGGGCATGCCATCGAATGCCGCATCAATGCCGAAGATCCGTACAATGATTTTCGTCCTTCACCCGGTAAAATCACCACGCTGCATCAACCCGGCGGTCATGGTATCCGCGTGGATTCCCATGTCTATGCAGGATATACCATTCCACCGTACTACGATTCCATGATTGGTAAAATTATCGCTGTCGCCAGAACCCGCAATGAAGCGATCGACACGATGCACCGGGCACTCACGGAATATATTATCGAAGGGGTAAAAACAACGATACCTTTTCATCTTCAACTCATGAAAGATGAAAATTTCCGCAGTGGTCATTTCAACACGAAGTTTCTGGAAGGATTTAAGATGAAATAATTATTTCATCTTTTATTTTTCTGATGGGAACGAAGGTTGCTCCGCGCCGGTAACAAAAAGACATAGTTTATTGATTACCGATTCCACAATCGCATCTGGACAGGATGCGCCGCTGCTGATCAAAATGCGCAAAGGCCTGGCAGCATCCAGATAACCTGTTTTTGTTTTTTCTTCCTGTGTTTTTAAATCAAAATAAAAAATCTCGTCTGCTGAAATCAGCTTGTCAGCAGAATCAATAAAATAGGTCGGTAGTTTTTCTTCACATAATTCTACCAGATGGGAGGTGTTGGATGAATTATATCCCCCCACCACAATCGCCAGGTCAGCCGTTGTTTTTAGCAGGCCATATAAGGCGGACTGATTATCATTGGTTGCATAACATAAAGTATCCCGCGTGTCGGCAAAGCGATCCGTTGCAGAAACGCCTGTCGCCGAAAAATTTGCCAGCACCGATTGTTTTAAATAATCTGCAATGCCCTGGGTTTCGGAAGCCAGCATAGTGGTTTGATTCACGACGCCGATTTTTTCGAGATCCGTCAGCGGATTAAAACCCGCACTATATCGCTTGGGAAATAAATCGAAAAATTCCTTCGGCGTTTTTTCTTTTCGAATAAAACCAGCCAGCAATTTGGCTTCTTCCAGATTTTTAATCACCAATGCCGGACCGGCTGCTGCGGCATGCGAAAAAGTTGCGCGGGTTTCTTCATGACCTGGTTTACCATGGATAATGACAGTGAATTTTTTTTCTGCGATCTGTCCCGAACGGTTCCAAACTTTTTCAACGAAGGGGCAAGTCGTATTGTAATTTTCGGTATGAATACCCTTCGATTTTAAGAGGGCGTCAATCTCGAGACTGGTTCCAAATGCCGGCGTGATCACAATATCCTTTGCCTCCAGCTGATCGAATGGAATCATTTGTTTCCCCTTGGTATCCTGCAAAAATCGAATGCCGCGATTTTTAAGATCCAGATTTACCTGTGGATTGTGAATCATTTCACTGAGGAGAAAAATATTTTTATCCGGGTTTTCATCCACGATCCGAAAGGCAATATCAATTGCATTTTCTACGCCATAACAAAATCCAAAATGACGGGCGAGGAAAATCCGCAGTGATCCGCAATCGAGCAGGGTCGGCGAAAAATCTTTCTTCATTTTGTCTTCCGCACGCCGTTTGTTTTTAATTGCGCTGATGAGCGGACTGCGATAGGCAGGCGGTACGTGGAATTCTTTCATGTGTAAGCAAATTTAATTGTTAATTGTCAATTGTTCGCGGTGAACGAGGAAGCGTGCCGTTGACAATGAAGAATTCATAATGAACGCTTCGTATCTTCCCTTCAGAATGGAAATAAATATGGAGGGAGATTTCAAACCCGTTTCCTGGGCCGGCAATTCGAATATTTATGAGGTAAACATACGTCAGTATACGACGGAAGGCAGCTTCCGTGCTTTTGCAAACCATTTACCCAGACTGCGCGATATGGGCATCGAGATCCTTTGGTTTATGCCTATTACCCCGATTAGTAAAGAACGCCGGCTCGGCACACTGGGCAGCTATTATGCCTGTGCGGACTATGTAACTACCAATCCCGAATATGGATCCATCGAAGACTTTCAATGGCTCGTGGAGCAGGCACACCAACATGGATTCAAAGTAATCATCGACTGGGTGGCTAATCATACGGGCTGGGATCATACCTGGACGCGTTCCAATCCTGATTTTTATCGTCGCAATCTCGACGGTGAGCTTTATGATGCCCATGGATGGCAGGATGTGATTGATCTGAATTATGATATGCCGGAACTAAGGTTTGCCATGATTCAAGCCATGCAATTTTGGGTTGACAGCTGTCAGATCGATGGCTTCCGCTGTGACATGGCCATGCTGGTTCCGCTCAATTTCTGGAAAGATGCCCGCCGGCAGCTCGATCAGCCCAAACCACTTTTCTGGCTCGCAGAGTGCGAAGACATTTCATACCACGAAGTTTTTGATGTTACATATACCTGGAAATGGTTGCATACCACGGAGTCCTATTGGAAACATGCGGTTGGCATGCATGGAATTTATGAGACCCTGGGGTATTATAAAAGTCAATTTCCTTCTCTGGCGATGCGCGCCTATTTTACGAGTAACCACGACGAGAATTCTCATAGTGGCAGTGAATATGAACGTCTCGGCGAAACGGCCATTCCTTTTGCCGTTTTCTCTTGTTTGTATAATGGAATGCCATTGATTTACAGCGGACAGGAATTGCCGAATAAAAAAAGATTGTTGTTTTTTGATAAGGATGAAATCGACTGGCAGTTTCCCTGCCGGCTACACGATTTTTATAAAACCATGCTCAATCTGCGAAAAACAAACCGTGCCCTGCAGGCCGGGATACAACAAACATCGCCTGTATTTTTATCCAATACGGCCAGTGATAAAGTGTTGAGTTTTGTACGCCGATACGACACCGACGAAGTGCTGGTGATTTTAAATCTGTCGTCCGATTCTTTCTCACTGATTATTTCCGCCGATATTTTATCGGGCATTTATCTGGATGTTTTTAATACTGAAAGTCCGTCTTTTGTCACCGGACAACCAGTCTCTCTAGGTGCCTGGCAATACCTGGTTTTTGCAAAATAAAAAAGCGCTTCCGCCGGGGGAAACGCTTTTTTATTTTATGCTTTCGTTTTAATTACTCGTCATTTAATTTTAACGGATAAGTAAAAGATCCATCGTAACCGGGATAAACACCTTCCAGTTTGACGGCTCCATTACCGGCCGCATCGATGATCTTGCGAAATTCTTCCACAGAACTTACTTCCTGTCCATTTACTTTCAGGATCACAAAACCTTCTTCCATCCGGGTCCTGCTAAACAACCCCTTTTCGCTGATGGAAGTCACCACAATACCACCTTTTACATTCAGGGTCAGGGCATCTTTTTTCTGCAATGGTTGCAGTTGGGCGCCGAGTTTTTCGAAAGCAGAATTTTTTACCAGGTCCATGTTGCCTACATTATTCATGAGGGTAACCGGTACTTCATATTCCTGCCCGTTTCGTTTATAAGTGATTTTGATTTTATCACCGGGGCGGTAGATTGCTATTTGTCCGACCATTTCCGCTCCCGAATTAATGGGCATACCATTCAGCTTGGTGATCAGATCGCCTTGTTTGAGACCCGCTTTATAGGCAGCTCCTTTTTCGGGAACCGTGATCACGTAAACGCCTTCAGCATCTTCTTTTATATTATTTTCTTTTTTTTGTTCATCACTCATATTATCCCTTGCATAGGTGATACCCAGATACGCCCGTTGGGTGGTACCATATTTAATCAGGTCGGTCACCACTTTTTTTACAATATTGACCGGAATCGTGAAAGAGTACCCGGCATAGGAACCCGTCGGCGAAGCGATGGCAGAATTAATACCCACCAGCTGTCCTTGCGGATTAATCAACGGTCCACCACTGTTGCCCGGATTCACGGCCGCGTCGGTCTGTATGAAAGACTCTACCGGCGTCTGGCTCTGGCGACTGTTGATATCAATGGATCTTCCTTTGGCGCTCACGATCCCTGCGGTCACCGTCGTTTCCAATGAAAGCGGATAGCCTACGGCTAAAACCCACTGGCCCACTTTAATATCGTCAGAATTTCCGTAGAGCAGGAATGGTAAACCTTTCGCTTCTACTTTCACAACGGCCAGATCAGTACTCGGATCGGTTGCCACTACTTTTGCTTTAAAAGATTTTTTATTACTAAGTGTCACCGTTACTTCATCGGCGCCATCCACCACATGGTTGTTGGTAACAATATAACCGTCTTCGCTGATGATTACGCCGGATCCGGAACCCATTTCAGGCATGCTGCGGGAACGGTCGCCGAAGAAATCATTGGGGTCCAGCCCGAAAAGATCCGAAAAGGGATTTTTCTTTGGTAGATTATTGCTGGTGGACGACCGCGTGATCTTTGTTTTAATATGCACGGTAGCCGGAATCGCTGCACTGGCGGCGTCTACGAAGTCGGCTGGTCCGTTCGCATTTCCGTGTTCAAAAAACTTGGCATAATTCGCCGGAACCTTTGTTGAATCCTGTTTGTAGACATATGTTCCGTTCACACGATTATACCCCCATAAACTGCCCAGGGTGGTGGCTGCACTGATAAGTACTATGCCGGCAACTTGTTTCCATTTCATTAAGATAAAATTTATTCTTTTTAATCTATTGGCAAATGATATGCCTTTTATTCTTCAAAGTAACGCGCTGAATCTATCTACGTTATTACCACCTGTTCAGTTTAACAAATAATTTACTAAGACCTTCGTAGATGGCAGTTCCCCAAATTTACAAAAGAAATTTTAGCAGGCAATACCTGACATTTATTCAGATTTCCCGAAGAAATTGCAATGTATTGACACCGTCTGCATAATTGGCCAGCTCCGGTTGTTGGTTTTTTCCAAACGGCAGATTATTTTTCCCGATCACCAGTTGCAGGTTTTCATTTTCTTTCGGGCGAACCGGATCCGGATTACTTTTATAATAAGTATAATGCAGGACTGAAATCGGAGAGAAATCCGAATCATTTTCGAGCAGGAGAATGCAATCGTTCGTCATGTAATACAATTTATTTAGGATAGCCAGCGACAACCGGTAGTCGTAATTGTTTTTGTATTTATGGTGATCGGCCATCCACTGATATTTTCTGAAGGCGTTGAGTAGCGGAAGGAAATCATATTTTTCGGGCACATAAATTTTCGTCACGTTGCGGCAACCCAACCCAAAATAAAGAAACACATCATCAGCCAATTTTTCGAGATCATCTTTGCTTTCGTTTCCTTGGAGAATGGCCACCGATGTTTTATTTCGACGGATCAGGCTGGGATATTTAGCAAAATAATAATCAAAATACCGGGCTGAATTACTGCTGCCTGTGGCGATATACGCATCCAGACCGCGCAACATGGGCGCCGTTTCAATCCATTCTGCGATGGCCGGATTTTTTTCCTTCATGAAATCAATCACCGCGGGTAATAAAAAAAGATCTTTCGAAGAAAGTTTTATCACCTGCTGGTGCCCGGTGATAAAACAACATAAAAAATCATGAAAGCCTACCAGCGGAATATTTCCCGCCATGACGATGCCCACTTTTTTCGGCTCCGGCAATTGGCTGTCAAAATGATAGGGTTTGATCCAGGCTTCCAACAGATCGGTTTTCAACATTCGCTGCGCGATATTTTCTACTGCTAAATCAATGAATTCCGGTATAAACCAAGGATTATGCTGATACGCCCGGGTTTTTGCAGATTCCCAAAATTCGTTGCCAGATTGCATAAATTCCCCTGCTTCAACGAGTAAGTGGATCCGGTTCTCTAAATCCATATTTCAGATTATCTTTGAGTCGCGAAATTAAATCTATTCAACTCCTAATACTAGTTTATGGCCATTAAGATAACCGATGAATGTATAAATTGTGGGGCCTGTGAGCCGGAATGTCCCAATAATGCGATTTATGAAGGGGGCGTGGAATGGGCCATTTCGGATGGTTCATCCGTAAAAGGCACTTTCACCCTGATGGATGGTTCCGTGATAGAAGCCAGTAAAAGAAACAGTCCTGTAAGTGTGGATACCTATTATATCGTTCCAAATAAGTGTACCGAATGCCAGGGTTTTCATGAGGAACCACAATGCGCATCTGTTTGTCCGGTGGATGTTTGTATCCCCGATGAAATGTACCGGGAAACGGTTGCTGAGTTGCTGGCAAAAAAAGAAAAACTGCATCTCTGATGAAAAGGGCTATTGCTTTAGTTGCAGGCGGTTACTCCGGTGAAGCCGAAGTCTCTTATAAGAGTGCTGTCAATATGGAAGCAGCGGTTGATCGGAATCTCTATGATGTTTATCTCATTGATATCACCCCGGCTGGCTGGTTTTATATATCCCCGGCAGGCAAAAAAATCTTCATTGATAAAAATGATTTCTCTCTGCTGCTGAACGGTAAAAAAATACTTTTCGAAGCGGTGTTGGTTGGCATCCACGGCACGCCGGGGGAAGATGGAAAACTGCAGGGCTATTTCGACCTGATGAATCTGCCCTATACAACCTGCGATGCCGCAACTTCTGCCCTGACATTTAATAAACGATATACCGTTGCCGTAGCTGCGTTTGCCGGCATCCACGTGGCCCATTCGGTTCATTTATTTAAGCAGGACCACCCCGATGCCAACGAAGTGGCCCGTCGCGTCAAACTACCGGTTTTTGTAAAACCCAATAATGGGGGATCCAGTATTGGGATGTCGAAAGTGAATAAGAAAGAAGACCTGGCGGCTGCCCTTGAAAAAGCATTTCGGGAAGACGATCAAGTGCTTGTGGAAGAATTTGTAACGGGCAGAGAATTTACCATTGGTGTTTTTCGCTCTGGGAAGGATATCATTACCCTTCCGATGACAGAAGTAAAAACAACCAAAGATTTTTTCGATTTCCAGGCTAAATACACTGCTGGTTTTGCAGAGGAAACCACGCCGGCCATTGTAGATGAAGACATCGCTGTTAAAATCCGACAGACGGCCAAAAAGATTTACCAGATTTTTAATTGCAGCGGGGTGGTGCGCATCGACCTGATTTATGAGGAAACCATCGGCGAGCCCTTTATGCTGGAGATTAATACGGTGCCCGGACAAACAGATGCTTCTATTGTACCCCAGCAGGTTCGGGCTATGGGGTGGACACTAAAACAATTCTATTCCGCGTTGATTGAAGATGCTTTGTCCCGCGCGAAAAAATTGTCCGAGTAAACATTATCTTTCCATCTAAATAATTATCGTGTTCAGATTCCTGACCAGCAAACCATTATGGATCAATATCCTCGCCGGACTTGTACTTCTGGTGGTTCTGCTGCTGTTATTTCTGGGTTCACTCGATATTATCACCCACCATGGCAAGACCATGAAAATCCCGGCCGTTGTGGGACAATCGGTTGCCCAGGCCAAAAAAACCCTCGAGTCGGAAGGTTTTGAAATCCAGATTCAGGATTCAATTTATAATGATACCATCCCACCCCTGCAGGTGATGAAACAGTTTCCGGAGGCCGATAATCCCGTGAAAGTGAATCGAATGGTTTACCTAACCATCAATCGGGCCGTGGCACCGGAAATCGATATGCCAAATTTGCTCAGCATGACCTTCCGAAATGCGGAAATGGTGCTCCGACGGTACGGGTTGAAACTGGGCGATACCGTTTTCAGACCCGATTTCGCCCGCAACTCGGTGCTTGACCAAGAGTATAAAGGAGAGAGCATCAAACCCGGTACGAAAATTCAGCAGGGATCCCCAATTACCCTGGTATTGGGTAATGGCGTCGGGATGGAATTTGTGGTGCCCGATCTTTTCGGACTCAGCTACCGGGAAGCCCGGGCGGCACTGAGTGAAAGTGGTTTAATCGTCGGTTCCGTAGTACCTGACCATGACGTAACCGACACCAGCAACGCTTTTGTATATCGACAGAATCCCGACCGGGTTGATTATGAAAAAAAGATCAATCATATCCGCCAGGGACAGATCATCGATATCTGGTTAAGTGCCCAAAAAAGAGAACGCATCATCGACAGCTCGGCTGTTGTTCATCCCAATTAATTATTGATCAAACTTATTTTTATGCAATTGATTTCCGTCGCAGAATTACAGGAACGTCTGCAAAGGGGTGAAAAATTAAATCTCGTGGATGTACGTGAACCAGCCGAAAATGCAGAATTCAATATTGGCGGGGTACTCATTCCACTCGGTAAAATTCAGGCGATGGACACCGATCAACTCGACGACCTGAAAGACCAGGAAGTAATTTGTTACTGCCGCAGCGGTAACCGCAGCGGACAGGCCTGTCAGATCCTCGACATGCTGGGATTCACCAATACTAAAAACCTCGAAGGCGGCATGCTGGCATGGAATAAAAAACCTTCGTAAACATTTACTATGAAAAGGAGTTGGTACTACCTGTTCGTTATCATTTTTAATAGTAAAAACGTAACTGCACAACCAATAGATACCTCCCGGCGGCTGGAATGTCGTGGCCTGGAAGGGAAAGCAGACGCATCTGGAAATTGTGGATGCCGAAACCGGGGATTGGGGTCATATCAGCATTGATCAGATTCAGTTTAGTCATGTGGGGCCCGGACTTTCTTTTTATCCGGAGGGTCATCCGTTTTTTGGTAACCTCAGTTTGGAGTGTATTGGATGCGGAGGCCTTTGGAAACGCAGATTTTAATATCCCGGACGCAAAATCAACTCCGGTGAATGCGGCCGCCGTTGCTGCGGGAAAAAAATTATTGGGTCCCGTGGGTGAAACCTTCCGGCTAGAACCGGGCGAATCGAAAGGTCTTCGTTTTTTATTCACATGGTTCTTCCCCAACCGTCCGATGCCGGAGGATGTTGCCTGGAATACAGCTCTGAATACAAATACGCCGATTATCAAAAACAGGTACACGAATTGGTTCAGCAGTTCGATGGATGTGGCCCATTATCTGCAAAAAAATCTGACCCGACTTTCGGTCCAGACATTTTTATTTCACGATGCGTATTACAAAAATTCTACGATTCCCTGCTGGTTAAATCAACGTTTACTAATGCCGGTTTCCACGCTGGCTATGGAAACGAGTCAGTAGTGGGCAAACGATAAATTCTGGACCTGGGAAGGCGTGGGTTCCTGTTTTGGAACCTGCACGCATGTGCGGAATTATGAACAGGCGATGGCGCATCTTTTTCCTGAACTGGAAAGAAACGTAAGGGACAAAACGGATTTCGAAACTTCATTTCAATCCGACGGCGGCATGATGACGCGCAACGGACAGGGCGGCGTGGCGATCGACGGGCATGGGGGCGCCATACTGAAAGCCTATCGTGAATACCTCAATGCTTCCGATGATTTATTTCTGAAACGGACTTGGGACCGGATAAACATAATCCATGGAATGAAATTGAATGCGGCGATCATTATGCAAGGACCCTGGCGTCCTGGGGCGTATTGGTGGCGCTGGAAAATTTCTATTTTAGTGGTCCGGAGAAAATACTCGGTTTTGCACCGAAGATCCAGGCCTGCCATTTCGAAGGATTTTTTAGTGCGGCTGAAGGGTGGGGAAATATTATTCAAAACAAAACCCAAAACGGCCAGCAGAATAACATCCGGTTGGCCTACGGTATAATGGCGTTGCGTCAGTTAGAACTCGAAGTATCGCGGGCTGTTCGATTGGTTCAGTTGCAAATCGAATCCAGAAAAATACCCTGCACGTTTACCAATGCAAACAGCAAACTGGTTCTGCATTTTGATGAACAGCTGATCGCGGCGGGGCAGGAACAGACTGTGAATACCAGGTCGAAAAAAGTATGCGCTTCGTGGAATTTAATATCGTATCACATCTCTTCTGAATTCTTTCTTAATGGACGGCAGATCGGACAACCCAAAAAAACAACTGGGGCTCACATTTTAATATTCACCGAAAAAATAAAGTTGGTGCTGGCCTGAGGAAACAGGAAATTTTTATTGTACAAATTACCCCCAGAATAATACCCATAAGCATATCCCGTCGCTTCGTATTTTTTATTAAAAATATTATTGAGATAAAAAGAAAAATTAACTGCAGGTCCGGATTTTATTTTCGGTGAATAAATAATGCGCAATTGCTGGAGATAGTAACCGGTGATCTTCTTGTCATTGCCTTCCGAATTATCCAGATATGAATCGCCGACGAATTTCGCTGGCAAACTGATTTCTAAAATCGAAACGGGATAAAAACTAATCGTCGCGGCGGCAATTAAATCGGGTGATAAGGCCATGTTGGTTTCTTTATAGGTCGTGCTTTTTTGACCGCCATTGTCATAGTCATCCACATACGCCGTATAGTTTAATATTTTATTTCGGCTGATTGTCAGATTGCCCGAAGCTTGAAACCAGCGTGCGGGTTTAATATTGCCTTCCAGTTCGATTCCGAGGCGATAACTATGTGGTGTATTGGTACGGGTATATTCGCCTACATCATTGATTTGTCCGGTGAGTACCAGCTGATTTTGATAGAGCATATAATAACCCGTAATGCCCCAGCTGGAAGCGGGTGTTTTTCTATTAATTCCGATTTCAAAATCATTCAGTGTTTCCGGTTTCGGTTGTTGGTTTTGATTTGTTTCATAATCATCATGGTTGGGCTCATGCGTGGCGCGTGCAAAAGATATGTATGCCTGCAGCGGTCCTTTGTTATATGATACGCCTGCTTTGGGATTGAAAAAATGGTACTGATTGGAAATGATCAGCGAGGGATTATCATCAAAACCATCGATCCGGTAGTTGACCTGCCGGTATTGCAGATCCACAAAACTGTTAAACCATTTTCCGATTTGCTGCTGCCATTTCCCATAAATATTGAAATCGGTTTTTTTAGTCGGATCATAATAATATCGGTAATCCGGGAAGACGCCTCCCTGCGCGGCCCAGATGACATCGCCGTAATGTTTACCGTCGTATTCTGTCCACCCGCCTCCCACCGTGACATTCGACGTTTTATTTTTATACTGAAGGGAATAAATACCGCCATAAAAAAAGTTATCCAGCCAGCGTTGCCGGATCAGGTCGGTCGTCGTCAGGGTACTGTCGCCAATCACCGGGTCAGGTAAGCCATAATCGCTGTACGAAGCGCTGTTTTTATATTCTTCATAATATCCTTTCCCACGAGTTAGGAACACGGCGATATTTCCGATGAGTTTATTGGAAATCTCCTGATTAAAAAATAACTGATAATGGCTTTGTATGTAATTATCCGTCTGATTTGGATAGGTGAAATAGTTATAGGTCCGTCTTTTCGAAAGAAAGAGATTACTCGAATCACCCGACGAGTTATATAACGCGCCTGCATAACCGGAGTTATTTAAGTATTCCTGTTGCAGTGCGGCGCTGTCGCCATAAACTTTTGATTCAGGGATACCGTTCCATGCCTGATATGTTTTTTCTGACCCGGTAATCAGATTAAAACGGATGGAGGTTTTTTTTGAAATATAGGCGGTAGAAAAATAAGCAGATTTTAAATCACTGGAAGCGCGATCGATGAATCCATTGCTGCTGATACGTGAAATGCGCATGTCCGCCGTGAAGTGACCGCCGAGCAGCCCGGTCCCTGCCATCAATGTATTCTTCCAGGAACCATAAGAGCCCACACTGTTGTTGAATTCAGTATACGCCTCGGGGTGAAAAACATTGGTAGAAAAATTCATGCTGGCTCCAAAAGCACCGGCTCCATTGGAGGAGGTTCCTACGCCGCGTTGAATCTGAATGCTGTTAACGGAAGAAGCGAAATCGGGCAGATCGACAAAGTAAACAGACTGCGACTCGGCATCATTGTAGGGCAGTCCGTTGAGGGTCATGTTGATTCGCGATGCATCCGTGCCGCGGATCGATATATTGGTATATCCGATTCCATTGCCGGCATCCGAGCCGACAACAACAGAGGGCGTCTGGTTAAGAAGATAAGGCAGATCCTGCCCGTTGTTGCGTTTGGCAATCTCGGGGGCGCCGATATCCACTTTCGTAAACGGAGTTTTATCACCTGCGCGAATGGCGGTAATCTCTACAGGATTCAGGAAGAGTCCGGCCGTTTTAATTCGTAGGGAATCGCCTGCCATATTGGAAGAGAGGCTGTCCGGGCCGATCGATTTTTGGGCATAACAAATCGAACCCAGACAAAGGGAAAGACAAAAACCAACGATAGACTTCATAATCCGCATTTAATTGATTGAACAAAACCAGGCGGAATGAGTTGGAAAAATGCCGAAAGCAGAAGAGGAAAAAAGAAAGCCACCTTCCCTGCGCAGGCATTATCCTGTTCAGGTTCTACGGGTATTATCTCAGCCTATCTGTGAAGAATCAGCACCCCGGGAACTTGTAAAAACCGGTTTTCCGCCGGCAATACAAAGATACGGGGAAGGCAGGATAAAATCCGGCAGATCCAATCCTGCCAACCACAAAGACCCAGATCCCCCTATCTTTGCACTCCCTAAATGGAGCGTAAAATGGGTATGGATCGCAACACGGTAATCGGCTTTGTACTATTGGGTGTTTTATTATTTACTTATTTATTCACCGCTACCAAAAGTAATCAGGCACTCGAGCGGCAGCGCTTGGTACAGGCGGATTCGCTACTGGCGGTGAAAAAAGTACAGGAAGTGCTGCGTGAAAAGCAGGATTCCGTAAAAATCAAGGTTTCTTCCGGCGATTCGCTCACCGGTTTCAATAAGGCTATCGGCGGAACAGAGAAATTATTTACTGTAGAAAATGACCTTCTGAAAATCGTTTTCAGTAACAAGGGTGGTCAACCCCGTCAGGTCATACTCAAACAGTTTAAATCGTACGATAGCAGTCTGGTGCAATTGGTGGATTCGGCGTTGCCCAACCGGGTGACCTACCCGATCAATACCGGAACCAACCAGACAGCTCAGATTGCAGACTTGTATTTTGATGGCAAAGTTCAAAAGGCAGCGGACGGCGTGCAAACGATCACGTTCAGTCTTCCGGCGCCGGGTGGATTGTCTATTGAACATCAGTATATTTTGCGTCCGGGTAGTTATCTGGTCGACTGGAACCTGACCACGACGAGTGCCAATCAGTTATTTTCTCAGAGTACGCTGAACCTTGACTGGCACGCGGAAATGGGTAAAACGCAGCCATCTGTATATTATGAAAAACGTCTGTCGAATGTTTGTTATTCCACGGGCGACGAGTTTGATTATATTTCTTCCAAAACAGAAAGGGCATTTGAGAAGCCGATTCAGTGGGTGTCTGCGGTACAGCAGTTTTTCAATCGGACCCTGATTGCAAAAACGAATTTTGAATCGGGTGGTATCCAATGGAAGCGCGAAGCATCCGATAGCTCATCTTTATTGGGAACGGTCGATACGCATGTGCAGGCAAAACTGCCCGGCAATGCGGCTACTTTAAATTTTCAATGGTATTACGGTCCGAATGATTTTTATATTCTAAAGAAGGCCGGTCCGCATATGGACCGCATCGTGGATCTGGGTCGCGATATGTATTCGTTTGTGCGTCCGATCAACGTGTATATCATTATGCCGGTGTTCGATTTCTTCAAAAGATATGTAGCCAGTTACGGCATTGCGATTCTTTTGCTGACTTTATTTATCCGTCTGCTTACTTCACCATTGGTATACAGCAGTTACCTCAGCGGAGCGAAAATGAAAGCCCTTCGTCCGGAGATCGACATCCTCAAGAAAAAAACGAACGGCGATCAGCAGCAGATGGGTGTTGAGCAGATGAAATTATTCCGGGAAGCTGGTGTCAATCCACTGGGGGGATGTATTCCGGCGTTGTTACAGATACCTATCTTCTTTGCCCTCTATAGTTTCTTTAACTCGAATGTCGCTTTGCGTGGGCAACCCTTTTTATGGGCCCATGATTTATCCATATATGATGTGGTAGTCAAATTGGGTTTTACGATTCCCGCGTATGGCGATCATATTAGTTTGTTTGCCACGCTGGCCGTGATCACCAGTTTTCTGATTTCGCTGTATGGAATGAGTATGACGCCTGATCAGAGTAATCCGGCGATGAAATACATGCCCTATATCATGCCGGTCATGTTGTTGTTATTCTTCAACCGTTTGCCGGCCGCCCTTACCTGGTATTATACGGTGTCGAATCTGATTACCCTGATATTGCAATTCGTTATTCAGAATTATATTATTGATCACGATAAAATTCTCACCAAACTGCAGGCTAACCGGACTAAGCCAAAGACAAAACCCAAGTGGCAGGAACGATTCGAACAAATGCAGGAAGCGCAGAAAAAGAGTCTTCCGCCGGCCAAGAGCAAAAAAATATGATGGGAGATCAGGATATTAACACAAGAACCGTCGTATATTAATTAAACCCTCGGTTTATAAAACGTTCTAATAGAGATGAAACGTATGAAATATAAATATCTCTACCTGTGTATGTTCCTGTTGCCCCAGATTCTTTGGGCACAAAAGCAGGTGGGTGAATTGACATTACAGTATAATTCGGTGATCACCCGCGGAGACGATCCGGCTAAGAAAATCAACTCCACCGTTGCGTATTTCATCAAAGGAAATTTGAGTCGTTCAGAAGTGGTAAATAACCTGTTTTCATCCACGACCATTTATGATTCAAAAGCCGGAGCCGGAGTGTTGCTGAAGGAGGTGAATGGGCAGAAGCTGTTAATTCGGTTAAATCAGGAAAACTGGAACCAGAAAAACAGCCGGTTCATGAATTTAAAATTTACGAAAACGACTGAAACAAAAACGATCGCCGGATATCCCTGCAGTCGGGCCACGGCGTCTTCGCCCGATGGATACGAGATTACGGTTTTTTATACACGCGATATACAGACGGAAAATAAATATTACGATCCGTCATTTAAAAATTTAGACGGGCTGCCCTTGGAATACGACTTCAGTAAGGGAAATGTTCACATAAAGTATACGCTGGTCTCCATCAACCTGAATCCTGTTCCGGCGTCAAAATTTGATATCCCCACCTCCGGATACCGGGAGTTGACATATGATGAAAGTCTCAAATTGAATAATTAATATTCAAGGTCGATTGCTGAAATAAAACGACAGGAAAATAAAGTTAAAGGGTCAAAGGCTCGAGGAGAAGATTCTTTCGATTATCTCGGCATTTGTATGCGAACTCCCAGAAACTGAAGGCTGGATTTCGGACCGTCGTTGACCGGACCGATCGTCACTTTGTATTTGTAAGGAAGTATGAACGTGGTATTTCCGCGCTGATACGTGATATTGGCATTTAATGAAACACGATTATCACTTGACGGACGGAGCATCAGCATTGTTCCGCTGTAAAAAGGCGTTTTTCTCAAGGTAAAAGAAGAAGAAGCGGAGATTGGAGTGAAGTTATTTGCCAGCTC
>JAYWCS010000126.1:0-3200 GCA_043780315.1 Bacteroidota bacterium
CCAGCAAAAAGACACGCTCCTCTATGCCCGTCAGGTAGAGATACATATAACGGACTGGTTCTTTTTTAAGGATAAAATAGCGTTAAAGTATATTGGACTGGAAGACGCTTATATTCATATTCACCGAACAGATTCCGTCTGGAACTATCAGTTTCTAGCCGATTATTTTGGAGGGAGCAAGGATACCGCAAAGAAGGCTATTGAACTCCATCTGCAGGATCTGGATATTAAACAAATGCATCTTATCAAGGAGGACCGCTGGCGCGGAGAAGACATGGAACTGCGTCTGGGTGCGCTAAGCCTGAATGCGGAGAACCTCGATTTCAACCGCCATCAGGGCCTGATTCGTTCATTAAAAATCAGTGAACCGGATTTTTCAATTCGTAATTACAGTGGTACCCGGCCACCGGAACTGCCGGATCAAACGGTGATAGTGAACGATCCGATGCACCTGCGATGGAACACTGCCGGATGGAATATCCTGGTCAGGCACACAATCATCGAAAATGGATCTTTTCGGGATGATAAAATTCTCGACAAACAGGTTTCTACGGTATTCGATAGTTATCATATTCATTTTTCAGATATTCAGTTGGACTTCAAAGAACTGAAATTTCAAAACGACAGTATCACTGCCAAAATCAGGTTGTCGACCAAAGAAAAATGTGGCTTTTCACTTCAAGAGCTCAGCGCCAATATGAAGTTTTATCCGGAGGGCATGGAATTTTCCAACTTCAATCTCATGGCCGGTCAAACCCATCTGCGTAATTATTTTGCAATGCGTTTCAAAAGTTTCGACGATCTGTCTGAATTCAATACAAAAGTCAAAATGGAGGCAGATTTTAGTGATGCGACGGTATCGAGTGATGATATCGGTTTTTTTGCTTCCGATCTGAAAAACTGGAAGAAGAATATCTCCATCTCCGGTAAAATAAAAGGGTCACTTTCCGATCTGGCCGGGAAGAATATCCGGCTCAAAGCTGGTTCGCATACGGAACTCAACGGAGACATTCATTTAATCGGTTTGCCGGATATAGGCAAAACATATATTGATTTCAAGTCGAATGACTTTCGTACCAGTTACCGTGACATCAGCACGTTTGTCCCTTCCATCAAAACAATCGGCAACCCCCGCGTCGACCGCATCGAGAATCTGCGTTTCGTTGGGAATTTCCGGGGTACCATCCGGAATTTCGTTACATCCGGCACCATTGAAACGAACCTGGGTACGATCCTCACGAACGTGAGTATGCAGTTACCACTGGACCGGCCAGCCATTTATTCAGGAAACATGCTCACGAATGATTTTCAACTGGGCAAATTTTTGGATGACAACACGTTGGGTAAAATTTCTTTCAAAGGAAAAGTGGAGGGTCGCGGTTTAGCGCTCAATACGATCAATGCCAGTCTCGATGGAAACGTGCGTGAGTTCAGTTACAATGGTTATAAATATGAGGACATTTTCGTAAACGGTCAGATAACGAAAAAAAGATTTAACGGAAAAATTATCTCGAACGATTCCAATTTACGGGCCACCCTGATCGGCCTGATTGATTACAGTCAGGAGATTCCAAGATTCGATTTCAATGCCGTGATCGATAACGCCCATTTGAAGACCCTGCATTTCACCAGAGACAGTATTGACTTTAATGGAAAACTGATTTTTAATTTCACCGGAAATGATATCGATCACTTCCTGGGGAAAGCAAGAATATTTGATGCATCCATTTACAAAAAAAGACAACGAATGTCTTTTGATTCCCTGGTGGTAGAATCGAACATTATCGACAGCAGCAAGACCATTACCGTGTTGAGCAATGAATTTGAATGCGCCATCGTCGGCGATTTTTCCATCAAACAATTACCAGCTGCCTTTCAGGAATTTCTTCACCGGTATTACCCGAATTATATCAAGCCAAACCGCGTAAAACTGAGTACTGAAAAATTCAGCTTCGTGATTACAACCCGTCAGGTGGATCCCTATCTGGACCTGTTTACGAAAGACTTTAAAGGATTCAATAATACCAATATCAACGGCCGGATCAATAGTAACGACAATCTGTTGAATGTAAATGCAGACGTACCCCAGTTCAACTATAAAAATATAGCATTTTATAAAGTGAACCTCAAGGGGAATGGAAACTTCGACAGCCTTGCGCTCGAAACAAATATTGGCGAAGTATATGTGAATGATAGCCTGCATTTCCCGCTCACCCGTATTCAGCTACGCTCTTTCAATGATATATCGGATGTGAAAATCAGTACGAGTGCTAACCAGACACTGAATGCAGCCAATATTTCCGCGCAGGTTCAGACGCTCGCCGATGGCGTCAAGATAAAATTCAATCCATCTACTTTTGATATCAATAGCAAAAGCTGGACGATCGATAAAAACGGCGAGTTGCTGTTCAGCAACGGCACCGCTGGCGCGGAAGGTCTGCGGATTTATAGTGGGGATCAGCAATTAATCGTCAACACCCATCCTTCCGGCGAAGGCAATTGGAACGATGTACATCTTGAATTGCGAAAAATTAATATTGGGGATTTTGCGCCCTTCTTTATTAAAGATGAACGGCTCGAAGGCATACTCACCGGGAATGTTGATATTACAGATCCCTTCAATCACACCTACCTTCAGTTTAAAGGGACAACCGAATATTTTCGTTTCTCTAACGATTCGATTGGCAAGTTGGATCTTACGGCAGTTTATAATAAGCAAACGGGTCTTGTTACCAGCACGGTCCACTCAGACAACAACGATTATCATTTCGATCTGAATGGAATCTTTAACACCAGCGATAGTGCAGCGCAGCCGATCAATATCACGATCCCAAATATGGTCAACACTAAAATTGATCTGTTGGAAAAATTTATCGGTTCTATTTTCAGCAATGTCACCGGGTATGCAACGGGCCAGTTACAGATTGCCGGAACTGGCAGTAACCTGAATTATATCGGCGACCTTCAGCTGAGGGATGCACGTTTGCATGTAAACTATACCCGATGCACCTACCATATTCCTTCGGCACTGATCCACCTGCGGGCAGACCAGATCGATTTCGGATCCTTTCAACTGTTGGATTCTTTCAATAATTCGGCAGAAGTAACAAAAGGAAAAATATACCATCATTCTTTCCGGGATCTGAGTTATGATTTCAATATCAACACCAGTAAAATTTTACTGCTAAATACAAAAATCA
>JAYWCS010000127.1:0-6909 GCA_043780315.1 Bacteroidota bacterium
AACGGACAATGGAACCTTGATCCTGAAATTTTTTCTTCATGTTTCTAAAAAAGAACAGAAAAAACGTTTCCTGGACCGCATCAATGACCCGGCAAAAAACTGGAAATTTTCTGCAGCTGATTTGAAAGAACGGGGCTTATGGAAAGACTATCGGAAAGCGTATGAAGACATGCTGGACAATACTTCCACTGACGAAGCTCCCTGGTTTATCGTTCCGGCCGATGATAAATGGTTCACCCGGCTGGTGATCGCCAATGTCATCGTCAGCGAACTGAGTAAACTCGATCTGAGTTATCCGGTGCTGACGGATATACAGAAAAAAGAATTGGAAGGCGCGAAAAAATTGCTGACCGGAGAATTGGATTCTCCGGACGACAATGCAGGATAAATTAATTATTTCGCCTTGGTAATCAGTTCTTTTTGAATTTTCACGGTGGTTTTAATCACTTTAATTTTTACGGCATCCTTGGTTGAATAAAGCTGAGCAAGGGTTGGTGCAATCACCAGTGAAACAATCGACATCAATTTGATCAGGATATTCATAGAAGGTCCGGAGGTATCTTTAAACGGATCACCGACAGTATCTCCGGTAACGGACGCTTTATGTGGCTCAGACTTTTTATAATACATTTCGCCGTTGATTTCAACGCCTTTTTCAAATGATTTTTTCGCATTGTCCCATGCACCGCCGGCATTATTCTGAAAAATACCCATCAACACCCCGCTCACGGTAGCACCTGCGAGAAATCCGCCCAGCGATTCCGGTCCGAACGCGAAACCGATAATTATCGGCGACAGGATAGTAATCGCACCGGGGAGCATCATCTTCTTAATGGAGGCATCGGTGGAGATGGCGACGCATTTATCATATTCCGGTTTTCCGGTTCCTTCCATAATACCCGGAATCGTGCGAAACTGTCTGCGCACTTCTTCCACCATCGCCATCGCTGCCTCTCCAACTGCTTTGATTGCCAGAGACGAAAACAAAAACGGAATCATAGCGCCAACAAATAAACAGGAAAGCACATTAGCTTTATAAATATCAATACCGCTGATACCGGCAACTCCTACAAAAGCCGCAAATAAAGCAAGTGAGGTCAGCGCGGCCGAAGCAATGGCAAATCCCTTGCCGGTGGCTGCTGTTGTATTCCCAACGGCGTCCAGCACATCTGTTTTCTCACGTACTTCTTTTGGGAGTTCGCTCATTTCTGCTATCCCACCGGCATTGTCTGCAATCGGACCGAAAGCATCGATGGCCAGTTGCATGGCTGTCGTTGCCATCATACCGGCAGCGGCAATGGCTACCCCATATAAACCCGCGCAAGCAAAAGAACCCCAGATGCCGGTAGCCAATACCAGGATCGGCAGACAGGTACTCTGCATACCGACCGCTAATCCCGCAATGACGTTCGTTGCGTGACCGGTGGATGACTGACGAATGATTGAATTAACCGGCCCTTTACCGATCGCCGTATAATATTCGGTGATGATACTCATGAGCGTTCCTACAGCCAGCCCAACGCCGATAGCGCCCAGGACGCCCCATTTTGTAAAATCAATTCCTCTTAGGGTCATTGTTTCGGGGAGGATATAGTAAACGAGTCCGACTGAAGCAATTCCGGTTAATATTATAGAGCCCCAATTACCCATATTCAGCGCTTTCTGGACCGGAGCGGTACTGATAGAAGCATTTTCGCTAATACGGACAAACAAAGTGCCGATGATCGAAAACAATATACCGCTGCCGGCAATCAGCATCGGCAGAAGGATGGGTGACATGCCGCCAAAGGCATCATCTGAAACCGTTTCCTGTCCAAGCACCATCGTTGCCAGCACCGTAGCGACATACGAGCCGAATAAATCAGCGCCCATGCCCGCGACATCGCCCACATTGTCGCCCACATTATCGGCAATGGTTGCCGGATTGCGGGGATCGTCTTCAGGAATCCCAGCTTCTACTTTTCCAACCAGATCGGCCCCGACATCGGCGGCTTTTGTATAGATACCGCCACCGACACGCGCAAAAAGGGCAATCGATTCCGCTCCGAGTGAAAAACCCGTGAGCACTTCGATTGTCCGCAGCATTTCTTCTGAATTAACCGCTGCGTCCGGTGCGAAATACGCTTTTAATATGATAAATAAACCACCGAGTCCGAGCACCGCCAAGCCAGCGACACCTAGTCCCATTACCGAACCGCCGGTAAATGAAACTTTCAATGCCCGGCTTAAACTGGTCCGGGCCGCCTGCGCGGTTCTGACATTGGCTTTCGTAGCTACCCGCATACCGATGTATCCGGCCGTAGCACTTAACACCGCACCCAGTACAAAAGCAACGGAAATTAACCAATGGGAGTGGGGATTGGTGCTGGCCATAAACCCCAGCAGCAGGGCTACGATTACAACGAAATATCCGAGAATTTTCCATTCTGCTTTCAGAAAAGCCATCGCCCCTTCAGCAATGTACCGGCTGATCTGCTTCATCAGATCCGTTCCATCGTCCTGTTTGGAAACCCATTTGAATTGAATAAAAGTGTACATCAAGCCAACGATTCCCATCAGGGGCACCAGATAAATCAGTTTGTCCATATAAATAAAATCTGAGATTTTTAAGGGAGGCAAAAATAGTGGAAAACCGTTAAAACTGCTATAAATGATCCCATTATCTTACCCCTATTCCTGTAAAGATCAGGATATTATTTCCTTTTTTGTAAACTTACACCTAACTTTGCGCTCCATTTTTAAATGGTCTTCTGCCGGGTTAAACCACCAGAAGAATTGCCCAATCGGCTCCACAAGTGATCTGCCCGTGCAGGTCCGCCAGCAGGGTATCATACCTAAACCACATCAAAAGATGCCAAAGGTTAAAACAAATTCGAGTGCCAAGAAACGGTTCAAGATCACCGGCACCGGCGAGATCACTTTCCAGAAAGCTTTCAAAAGACACATTCTGACTAAGAAGTCCACCAAACGCAAGCGTTTGATGGCTAAAAAAGGAATGGTATCGAGCGCCAACCTCGATTTTGTTAAACGACTCCTGCGCCTTAGGTAAGCGATTTCACCATTTCCTCATTTTAAAAACATTAATATATGCCACGTTCAGTAAATGCGGTAGCCTCGCGGGCCCGCAGAAAACGGATCTTAAAGCAAGCAAAAGGGTTTTACGGTAAACGCAAGAATGTCTATACCGTAGCGAAAAACGTATTGGAGAAGGGTCTTACCTATCGTTATGTAGGTCGCAAACTCAAGAAGCGTGAATATCGTGCGCTCTGGATTGCCCGTATCAATGCAGGTGTTCGTGCCGAAGGACTGACGTACTCCCGTTTTATTCATTTGTTGAATGAAAAAGGAATTACGCTCGACCGGAAAGTTTTGGCAGATATCGCCATGAACGAGCCGGAAGCTTTTAAACAATTGATCGCTACAGTAAAATAAAGCCTTACGAATATTGACAGGGTTTCTTAAAATTTGGTTCAATCCTTTTTAAGAAACCTTTTTTTTTATGTTTTTTTAGGAATTGATATTCTCAAAATTTGCAAATCTTTCATCTACAAAATCATGCCCATCATTAACCACAGCGATACCATGAACAATTCGTATGCTGACCTCGTTCAGCAGACGTTTAATTTTCCGCAGGAAGGTTTTGTAGTGAAAGACAATTACCTGCATTTTAACGGGGTGGATATCAAGGCCCTGATTGACAAATACGGTACCCCGCTCAAACTTTCTTATCTGCCCAAAATTGGGATGCAGATCAAAAAAGCAAAAAAAATGTTTGCTTCCGCGATCGCCCGGCATAAATATGAAGGAAAATATTTCTATTGCTACTGTACCAAGAGCTCTCATTTTTCTTTCATTGTGGAAGAAGCGCTGAATAATGATATTCATCTGGAAACTTCTTACGCGTACGACATAGAGATTATTAAAAAACTGTATGCCAAGAAGAAAATCACCAAGGATACCTATATTATTTGCAATGGGTTTAAACAGAAACCCTATACCAGCCGCATTGCTTCATTACTCAATACGGGATTTAAAAATGTGATTCCCATTCTCGATAATAAAGACGAGTTACAACAATATAAAAAATCAGTAAAGGTTCCTTTCAAACTGGGTATCCGGGTAGCGGCTGAAGAAGAACCGAATTTTCCTTTTTATACTTCCCGTCTGGGATTCAGGCCCCGCGACGTACTCGAGTTTTATGTAGATAAAATAGAAGGTAATGAAGACCGTTTCCAACTAAAAATGCTGCATATTTTCCTGAATAAAGGAATTAAAGATGATATCTATTACTGGAGTGAACTCAATAAAGTTATAAACCTGTATTGCCAGCTAAAAAAAATTTGTCCGGAATTGGATTCGATTAATATCGGCGGCGGTTTCCCGATCAAGCATTCCCTGGGGTTCGAATACGACTACCAGTTTATGATCAATGAGATTGTTGCCAACATCAAGAAAGCCTGTAAAAGGAACCATGTTGAGATGCCGAATATTTTTACGGAATTCGGAAGCTATACAGTCGGAGAGAGTATGGCCCATATTTACAGTGTGATCGGCCAAAAGATGCAGAACGACCGCGAAATATGGTATATGATTGATTCTTCCTTCATCACCACATTGCCCGACACGTGGGGAATTGGAGAAAGATTCCTGATGATGCCCATCAATAAATGGGATGTAGAGTACCAACGCGTAGTGCTGGGTGGCATTACCTGCGACAGCCATGACTATTATGATTCCGAAGAACATATAAATGAAGTCTTCCTGCCAAAACTCAATAACGGGGAACCTTTATACCTCGGATTTTTTCATACCGGTGCATACCAGGACCAGATCAGCGGGTACGGTGGTATTAAACATTGTCTGATACCCTCACCCAAACACGTGCTCATGAATTATGATAAAAACGGGAAGCTGGTGGACTGGCTCTATGCGAAGGAACAAACGGCACAGAGCATGCTGAAAATTCTAGGCTATTAAGAATAGCTTTTAATGTTTGAGCTTGTATTTATTGTTTACTTTTTTACTATTGAAATAGTCATTCAACTGCTCTTCGGTCATATTGTTGTTCTCATCAATGGGTACATCAATTAACTGAATCTGGATCTGTTTCATTTCATCTTTCAGCTTCGTAATTTTCTTCACAATGTCTTTATCTTTTTCCCCGGTTAAACTATTTTCCTGCAATTGATATTCGAGGCGTTTAATGGACGACCGAATCAAAGACGCAGAATTTTGTTCCGCCTGTTTTTGAGGAGCCACCGTTTCTTTTACCGGCACCAGCGCCACCCCGGCGCTGGGGAGAATTTTACCAACTGTTTGTGCATTTACAGAAGCAGCTGATGAAAAGACCGTACCGCCCAAAGCCGTGGCTGACGTGGTCATATCAAAACTGGTCCGGGTCGTCTTTGTCCTTTTCACTTTCATGTCCAGCTGTACAAAGGCATATTTGAGTTGAAGTTCATACATTTTCACCCCTTTAATGGTACGGTGATATTCCTGCAGCATAAAGGGATAATTCAATGCTTCCCGGACATATAATTTAACGATCGCGGTATCGCGGATAAAAAATTTATTTACGCCAACGAAATTCAGTAGTACCAGCTTTTGTTTGGTCGAATCGGCATCTTTTATAAAATCATACAACGGACTCCATATAAATTCATCATCACATTTTTTAACGGTCGTATAATTTTTTATCGGCAGATTGCAAAAGAAACTGATGCTTTCCACCGGAAAACTACCTTCTTCGCACTCAATTTTAAAATTGACGGTATCTCCCTCATCTATATACAATACACTGTTAACAGATGGTTTCAAACGTGAAGGAACAATTTCTGTCGTAAAAAAAAGGATAGAAAAAGAAGTATCCACCCGTTCGGTAGGATTTTGCAGATTCTGAACGCCAACGTTTACCTTATAAGGATAATCGTATTTTAATTTACCGGAGAGAAAAAAGGATTTGTCTGCCTTGAAGGTGAGTAGTCCGTTGTCTTTATTTATGCGAAGACCGAGCGGTGAATTTTTAAGATACCAGAAATAATGAGAAGGGTTTTTATTAACCTCAAGATTATAAATCAGGGTAGAATCTACATGCAGGGTGAAGTAGGGGTTGAGATTGCGTATGCGTAACACAGTGTCCTGCGCCTGATAAATAGAGTCTGTTTGGGCAACCGTTCGCTGCCCGGGGATTTGACAAATAGCCGTCACTGACCAGGATATCCCCAAAAATATAAATATGGCATTCCGCAGGAGCCTAAATTTACTCATCGATGGTTATTACAAAGTGAGTCTCGAAATTAGTCTACAACGGGTACAAATCAAAGCCAAAAAAAATCCCCTTTGCAGATAAAGGGGATTTAGATTTTTTGCTTGCTGTTTTTTTCAGCGGATTATTACGAAATATTAATCTGACGGGAATTCTGTTTTGATTCCTCCTTTTTTGGTAAAAGCAGTTTCAAAACACCGTTTTCATATTTTGCCTGAATTCCATTAACATCAATTTTTTCATCCACAGAAAAACTGCGCTTGAAGGATTTGAAATCAAATTCACGACGAATTGTTTTAAAATCATCTGCTGCGGGTGCTTCCTGCTTCTTTTCAAAACTTACATTCAATAAACCCTGTTCAACCTGAATTTTAAAATCTTCTTTGAATCTTCCCGGAACGTTTAACTCCAGGTGGTATGCGTCGGGCGTTTCATGAATGTTAGTCTGTGGGAAGGCAACCAAATCCTGACCAAATGAACGGGCAGCAGCCGGGAACTCGCTCACAAAATCGTTGAATAAATGACTGAGAGGTCTGTTGTTTAATTTTACAAATGTCATCTTACTATGTTTTAATAAATGAAATGAATGATTACACCCAAACGTTTCAAAGTCTGTACCAGTCGACCGATGACGATAATTTTAA
>JAYWCS010000128.1:0-7015 GCA_043780315.1 Bacteroidota bacterium
GCCAGTTTTCCGCCCAAAATACCCAGCACCGCAGAAATGATAACGAGCATCGGTATGGTGAGCGTCGCGGCCAGAATCTTGGGAAGAATCAGATAGGTGCGCGTATTGATGCCCATGATTTCCAGGGCGTCGATCTGTTCACTCACACGCATATTACCCAGCTCGCCGGCGATTTTACTGCCTACCACACCCGCCAATACAATACAAACGAGGGTGGGTGAAAATTCCAGAATGACCGTATCCCGTACAATCTGCGCAATAGTGGACAGGGGAATGAGCGGACTCACCAGCTGATAGGCGGTCTGCAGGGCCGATACGGCTCCCATAAAGACCGAGATGATAATCACAATGCCCAGCGACCGGATGCCAATTTCAACGCACTGATGCATGAATTCCTTCCAGTACATTCGCATGTTTTCGGGTTTCGAAAACATTTCCTTCAACATCAGTATAAAACGCCCCAGTTCGGTAAAAATATTCATGTTAATTCCTGCGATGAAAGTACAATTTATTTCTTGGTTCTCTTCCACCATGGCGACTTGCTCATGGCTTCTTCCGGCCTGTGCCGGCATTTGGTCTGTGCGTCAATGACGGCCACCAGTGCCATATTATAAATATTCCTAACGGAACTTCCCAGCTGCAATATATGCACGGGTTTTTTCATACCCAGCAAAATCGGTCCGATGGCATCTGCAGCCCCCACTTCTTTGAGAATATTATAGGCGATATTACCCGCTGCCAGGTTCGGAAAAATCAGGGTATTCACTTCCTGATCCACCAGACTGCTGAACGGATAATTATCCCGGAGAATTTCATTGTTCAACGCCACGCTCGCCTGCATTTCACCATCCACGATCAGATCCGGATCTTTTTGTTTCACGATTTCTGTGGCCCGGGCAACTAATCTGGCTTCCGGTGAATTGCTGGTACCAAAATTCGAGTAACTCAGCATTGCAATACGAGGAACGAGATTAAAATGCCGCACTTCTTTGGCGGCCAGCAAAGTGATATCTGCCAGCTCTTCGGCGGTGGGATTGAAATTCACCGTCGTATCGGCCAAAAACAGCGGACCTTTTTTAGTGAGCATAAGATACATGCCCGCAATTTTTTTCACTCCATCTTCCGTCCCAATAATTTCTATTGCCGGACGAATCGTATCGGGATAGTTTTTTGTCAGCCCCGAGATCATCGCATCGGCTTCGCCGGTTTCCACCATCATACAACCGAAATAATTCCGGTCGCGCATAATCTTTTGCGCCTCGTATTTATTGAATCCTCTTCTTTGTCTTTTTTGAAAAAATATCTCCGCATATTTTTTTCTGCGGTCATCGTGCTCTTCGCTGCGGGGATCTACGATTGGAAATTCTTCTATGTCGATATTATTGGCAGCGGCGGTTGCACGGATTCGTTCCTTATTGCCCAGCAGGATTGGATAAGCGACGCCTTCATCAAATAAAATCTGTGCTACTTTTAAAATTTTAATATTGTCGGCTTCTGCAAAAACCAATCGCCGCGGATCACTGCGGGCCTTACTTCCCAATACCCGGATCAGCTGATTATCCAGCCCGAGCCGTTTATTCAGGTCAATCGCATAGGTATCCCAGTTTTCAATTTTGATCTGTGCCACGCCACTCTCCATCGCAGCTTTTGCGACCGCAGGTGCCACGGTCGACAGCAATCGGGGATCCAGGGGTTTTGGAATAATATATTTCGGACCGAAACTGATACTCTTTTCATTATAAGCCATGTTCACAATATCGGGTACCGCTGTTTTCGCCAGATCTGCCAAAGCCTGTACAGCTGCCAGTTTCATCGCTTCATTAATTTTCGTCGCACGCACATCAAGCGCCCCGCGAAAAATAAATGGAAAGCCGAGCACATTGTTCACCTGGTTCGGATAGTCACTGCGACCCGTGGCCATGATCACATCTTCTCTAGCAGCTGTTGCCGCTTCATAAGTGATTTCCGGATCGGGATTGGCCATCGCAAAGACGATGGGCTTTTTCGGCATACTCTTCACCATCTCCGCACTGATCACATTGCCGACACTTAAACCCACAAATACATCGGCCTCTGTCATCGCCTTATCCAGCGTCATATCTGCTTTATCGATCGCAAACAGGGCACGATCCTCTTGCAGATCTTTTCTTCCCTTATGTAAAACACCGTCCTTATCGAATACAATAAAATTTTCGGGTTTGGCGCCGAGCTCCACATAGAGTTTAATGCAGGCCATGGCGGCCGCACCGGCCCCATTAATTACAAACTTTACTTTTTCAATTTTCTTTCTTTGCAGTTCAAGTGCATTGATGAGCGCCGCACTGCTGATGATCGCCGTTCCATGCTGATCGTCGTGCATCACGGGGATTTTCAACGCGGCACGCAACTCCCTTTCAATATAAAAACATTCGGGTGCTTTGATATCTTCCAGATTAATGCCACCGAACGTAGGTTCGAGAGCCTTCACGATCTGAACAAATTTATCCGGATCCGTTTCGTTGATTTCAATATCGAATACATCGATATCTGCAAACACCTTGAAGAGAACGCCCTTGCCTTCCATCACCGGCTTGGAAGCTTCCGGTCCGATATTGCCCAGACCGAGCACCGCGGTGCCGTTGGTGATCACGGCCACCAGATTCCCCTTGGCCGTGTATTTATATACCTCTTCTTTATTTAATGCAATCTCTTTGCAGGGTTCGGCCACGCCGGGAGAATAGGCCAGCGAAAGATCCCGTTGCGTTTTTGCTTCCTTTGTTGGAACGACTTCAATTTTACCCGGCTTCCCTTTTGAATGGTATTCGAGTGCTTCCTGTCTTCTGAGTTCCTTTTTTATCATAATAAATATTAGTGCAGCAGATCTGCATCATAAATACTTGCGCCAAGCCATGCCATCATACCCATCCCTTTTTCGATCGACGCTTCATCTATATCAAATGTCGGTGTATGCACACCGGAAGTAATTCCTTTGGCTTCATTCATCACGCCGATGCGATAAAAACATCCCGGAATTTCCTGCGTATAATATCCGAAATCTTCGGCGCCCATCCGTACTTCCGTTTCCTCCACATTTTCTTTTCCAATATATAATTCTGCCTGGTTGCGGGCGATCGGATATAATTGTTCGTCGTTATTCACCACGGGATATCCAACATCTACGTGCACATCGATTTCTGCGCCCATTGCTTGTGCGATCCCTTTGCAGATCTGACGAATGAGTTTATGTGCCTGAAAGCGCCATGTTTCATCCATTGCGCGGAAAGTGCCCATCAGCTTCACTTCCGAAGGAATCACGTTGGTCGTAAAGCCGCCCTGAAAGGAACTGATGCTGAGAACCGAGGGCGAAAACGGATCTTTATTCCGGCTGATTACCTGTTGCAAAGCGATAACAATATGAGAAGCCACGAGAATCGTATCCACCGTAAGTTGCGGAGCAGCTGCATGTCCGCCTTTGCCGCGTACCGTGATATACAACTCGTCGGCACTCGCCATGGAAGGACCCGCACGGAAACTAAATTTACCAACCGATAGTCCGGTATGTACATGTAATCCGAAAATAGCCTGTGGCTGCGGGTTATGCAGAACGCCTTCTTTAATGAGCAGACTGGCGCCGCCCGGATTTCTTTCTTCTCCGGGTTGAAAAATTAATTTGACCGTTCCTTCCCATTCACCTTTTAATTCCTGCAAAATTTTAGAGGCACCGAGTAAAATACTCGTGTGGGCATCATGTCCGCAGGCATGCATCACGCCTTCATTTTGTGATTTATAGGGAACATCATTTTCTTCTTTGATGGGCAGGGCATCCAAATCGGCGCGCAGGGCGATGATCCGTTTATCCGGATTTTTTCCTTTAATAATACCGACCACGCCGGTGCCCGCTTTCACTTCAATAGGAATTCCGAGGCCCTTTAATTTTTCCTGTACAAAGGCAGATGTATTAAATTCTTTATAGCTCAATTCAGGATGGGCATGGAGATGCCGGCGGAAATCAACGGTTTCCGGTGCGTACTGTTTAGCCAGTTGACGGATTTTTTCTTTCAGCATATAAAAAATTAATCGGGCTTTACCTCAATGATATCATGCACGAGGTAAACGCCTGAAGGAAAAAACACGGTAAGTTTATGTAAATAAGGTTCGGCTTCCTCCGGTGTTTTAAAATTGCCCACTTTCAATTTATAATTGGGCGGTTGATAAATAAGATAGGGCTTTAATTCAGGATACTGCTGATAGATTTTTGTCTTGATAGAAAATACCTGGTTTCGATCATTGGAATTGGCCACCTGTATCCGATACCCGGGAATATTTCTGCGCGTATCGCGCGAGGTGGCTTCATTGATCTGAATTTGTTTTTTCATCAGCGAATCCACCCGCGGATCCACATGAATCCAAGCCGATGATGCCGAGTCCTGCGCATAGGCGGCACCGGTAGATAAGAGTGCGATTAACAAAAATATTTTCATACAATCTTTTCTAATGATAAAGCTTGTTTTTCTTCTTTTAGTATTTGTAATCCGGCGCTGCATCCCAAACGACTCGCACCGGCATCCAGCAGTTCTTTAGCAAAAGCGTAATGACGTATTCCCCCGGACGCCTTTATCTGAACTGTCGGCGGCAGCAGGGACCGCATCAGCTGAACGGCTTCAACCGTAGCGCCCGGTTCTGCATAACCGGTGGATGTTTTCATGAAATCGATACCCAGTGGTCCGAAGATGGAACAACAGTGCCCGATTTCTTCGTCACTCAGCACCCCACTCTCCACGATCACTTTAATTATTTTACCCTTTCCGTGAATCATCGAGACCAACTCTTTGATTTCTTTCTCGACATAGGACCACTCCTTGTTTTTCAAAGCGATCAGGTTAATGACCACATCCAGTTCGTCCACCCCCTGCTGCAAGGCCAGGCGGGTTTCCGCCATCTTGGAATCCAGCGAGGAATAACCAAAAGGGAAACCAATGACGGTGGCCGTATGAACCGGCGTATTTGTTAGCCATTCAAGCGCTTGAGGAACCACAAAAGGGGGCACGCAAACCGCCGCAAAACGATTTTCTACCGCTTCCTGGCACAGTTTTTCGATCTCGGCCAGGGTGCAAACCGACTTGAGCAGGGTATGATCGATATAGTTGGAAATAGGTTCTGTCATCTGGTGCATAACACTGCCCGAATTTAGGCCTTTTACGCTGAATGGGAGGGTTAAGGTGTCCGGGACCGAGGGGTCAGACTTTCCTTCTTTTTTTCAAAAAACGGAAAACCAACAGGGTGCCAATTAAAAACAGAGCGAAGAGTAACAGATCAATTTGTATCATGGAAGCATTTTTGCCTTCATGCTGGAGAAGTTTTTTTTCTGAATCCCGGATATAAAAAGCGAGCCCGGGAAAATTCTTATTTAGTTCATTTACTTTTTTGAAATTGTTGAGTGCGTCTTTATAATGGTTGCGGTCGTAGTAGATCACGGCATCGGTGAATAACCGGGAGGCCTCGCTGGGAAATGCTTCCACGCCGGCACTATCAAGATATTCCTGCAAAATAGAAACCGGAATCGCAAAATTTAAGCCGGCGGCCAATCCGCCACTATTTTCAATACTTCCGAATGTGGTGAGGCCAACGACTTCTCCCATTTCATTGCAAACCGGTCCGCCGCTGCTGCCCCGGTTAATATTGGCATCCATCTGAATTAGGGGCCAGCCGGCGACTGATTTCTTCAGCGCACTGACTATACCGGTGGTAAGAGTCGGCTCGATGGCAGACTCCGTTGCGATAAAATTATTGTTGGTTACCGGAGCCGGAAATCCATAAACAAATAATTGCTCGCCCACTTTCGGTAACTCATATTTTGCGATGATCAACGTTGGCAGCGCACTGTCGCCATCAATTTTCAGAATCGCAATATCTTTCCCTGGCATCGGTTGCCCTTTGAGGATCACATGAGCAGATTTTTTTACCGAGCCCGGATTGCCCTGATCGGAGTCCACACTGTATTCAATAAATATTTCTTTCTTCAGGTCGTACAGCGCCATCGAAAACAAACGCGCATACACGGAGGCATATGTATTATATAAAATAGATTTCTGCTGATCGGAGAACCGCGTGGCCCAGGCGTTTTCCAAAGCGGATATATTGGCTTCGGTGATCTGCTGAAAGGCAGAAAGAAAAAACTGCCGCCGGATAAACGCATTGTCAGGGTCTATCAAATGACAATTCGTGGCTACATATCCATCACCGGTAACGAGGAAGCCCGTTCCACTCGACGTAATTTCTTCGGGTTCTTTAATATAATCCAGTGATGCTTTAAAAAAACGGGTTGGGTGATTGTTGATTTCCTGCAGTACAATATCCAGTTTCTGTTCGGCCGTATAGATTACACCGCTGCTGTCGATTTTTTGAATGGAATCCACGAGATAGTTAAAATGCCTGGAATCAAGCTGCATTTTATTCACATATACATCCGCCGAAAAAACGGTCCGCACCATCACGACACCCGGCCGGTTGACTCCGTAGTTTTGCACAGCCGTTAAGGGCTGTTGTGCAGCCGCCGGCAAAAAAATGCCGAACAGACAGCACGCGATGGCTATAAATAACTGTAAAACAGACGTTCCCGATTTCGGCATAAGGCTTATCACTTATATAAAACCTGAAAAGGGCTAACTTTGTTGTCTTTTTAAAGGTAAATTTTTTATATGGTTTCTACGTCGGTGCCACTGGCCGAACGGCTTCGGCCGGAGTCACTCGATCAACTTGTGGGGCAGCAGCACCTCACCGGTCAGGGAAGTATCTTGCGTACGGCCATCGAACAGGGCAAACTGCCTTCGATGATCCTCTGGGGGCCGCCGGGAACAGGCAAAACGACGATTGCCAATATCATCGCCCATACCCTGCAGGTTCCGTTTTATACTTTAAGTGCCATTTCTTCGGGGGTCAAAGAAGTTCGGGAGGTGATTGAAGAAGCCCGCCAGCAGGCAAAAGTGATACTCTTTATTGATGAAATTCATCGTTTTAATAAAGGCCAGCAGGATGC
>JAYWCS010000129.1:0-2295 GCA_043780315.1 Bacteroidota bacterium
GCCCGGAAGGACATGGATAACGGCTGAAAACGATCTTAGTAAATATTCAGTAGACAGAACAGTAAAAGAAATTATAATCGCCAATACGCTCTTACAAGCCATCGATGGCAAAACAGAAAGAACATTTGCTTTTCCATGCGGAGATACCAAAATTGATACCGTAAGTTTTTACAATAAACTGGAACAGGACTTTGTTGCAGCCAGGGGTGTGCAGGCAGGTATGCAGCAAGTAGATAAGATAGATTTAAAAAATATTTATTGCTATGCCATCAATGGCCAATCCGGCGATTACCTGGTTAACCTGGTAAAGAAAGCCATGGAAACACATACCTTATTGGTATTTTTATTTCATGGGGTTGGAGGCGAGCATAACCTCAATGTTTCGCTGGAAGCCCACCGGCAATTAATTCAATATCTAAAACAATACGAAAATAAAATTTGGATTGCCCCGATGGTGGACGTTGCAAAATATATAAAAAACAAGCAGCTTACTTTGAAAAAATAATTCAATTTAGCATGTTGTGTATTAAAATAATTTTTTGTGTGTATTACCATATTTCAACAATAAAATTAAAATGCAGTTATGGCCTCTGTTTATGGGATCACCAACACTGGCTGTGTGCCTTAGCCGTTGACCTCATTTACCACTTGCATTTCCATTAACTTAACTGCCAAAGGATTATAAAAATTATAATTTATGAAAAATTAACCTTACTAATAATCAGACACTTATTCCATTAACTTTACTATAACACTAAAACCTGTTGCACATGAAATTATTACTTACGCTTGCCGTTATGTTAATTTTAAATTCTGCCGCATTTTCACAGAAGAAAGATCTTATTTTCCCTCAATTACAAAAGCAAGTAGAAATTATAACAGACAAATGGGGGGTGCCGCATATTTATGCAAAAACAACCCATGATTTGTTTTTTGCACAAGGGTATCAGGCAGCATCTGACCGTCTTTTTCAGCTTGAAATTTTTCGTCGCAAAGCCACAGGTACGATGGCTGAAGTATTGGGTAAGCGTATGCTGAAAAGAGATATGGGTGCAAGATTATTTCTGTATCGGGGTAATTCAGATGCGGAGTTTGCTCATTATCATCCACAGGGAAAATTAATTATTCAATCATTTACAGACGGTATAAATGCCTGCATCCGTAAAGTATTAAAGGGGGAAATGCCCATGCCTATAGAGTTACAGTTACTTGGAATTAAGCCCGGATACTGGACACCATCGGTTGTCATCAGCCGCCACAATGGCTTGCTTACCAATGTACAGGATGAGCTGGCAACTGCAAGATTATTAAACAAAATTGGTGAAGCCAAACTGAAAGAAATTACTAATTTTCATCCGCTGATACCCGATTTGCGAATAGATTCAGTTATAGAAAAAGATAGATTAAATGACGACGTACTTAGTTTGTACAATGCCTTTAGAGATCCGCTTGTTTTTAATCGGGAAGATTTGGTACAAACTGATGCAAGTACAAAATTAACAGCCACAGATTTATCAGCATCCGTAGCTGTAAATAAATTGTATAATCAAACAGAGGGAAGTAATAATTGGGTAGTAAGCGGTAAGCTGGCAGCCAATGGTAGTCCAATGCTGGCCAACGATCCTCATCGTGCAATTGCAACGCCCTCATTAAGATATATTGTTCATTTATCTGCACCCGGATGGAATGTAATTGGCGGAGGTGAACCTACACTTCCCGGCGTATCAATTGGCCATAATGAATATGGAGCCTGGGGTCGCTCGCCAGTCTGGCAGCCGGAGCATGTGGCCGATCGCCCGGACCCTCCGCGGGCGCCGGTGCATGCCTCGGTGCTGGTGCCGCTGGTGGTGCACGGTGACGAGACCACGGTGCTGCTGACCCGGCGTGCCGACCACCTCAGCGACCACCCCGGACAGATCAGTTTTCCCGGCGGCCGGGCGGCACCGGACGACCTGACGGCCATCGCCACCGCGTTGCGCGAGGCGCAGGAGGAGATTGGTCTGACACCAGAATTCGTCCAGGTGCTCGGCACGCTGCCGCACTACACCACCGTCACCGGCTACATCGTCACGCCGGTAGTGGCGCTGGTGCAGCTTGGCTTCAGTTTGCGGGTCGATGCGTCCGAGGTGGCCGAGGTGTTCGAGGTACCGCTGGCCTACCTGATGACGCCGGCCCACCATCGACGCCATGCCGTCGGCGAGGGCGACAACGCCCGTGAATTCCTGTCGATGCCGTGGACGTCGCAGGCAGCACATGGATCGCCGAAGTCCTATTTCATCTGGGGTGCAACTGCGG
>JAYWCS010000130.1:0-2223 GCA_043780315.1 Bacteroidota bacterium
AGGTATTGCTCCAGCTTCCGCAATTTCTCCTGCATCTGCGTGAAATCAGCATATGCTTTATCCATGCGGTCGTTCATCTCCAAAATCAGTCGCTGCTCCTGCATGATACGGCTGATCTCTGAATCTTTTTCAGCCAGCTGCCGGTGCAGGCTGGACAGCTGTTCATTCTGGATCACATGTTGTTGCTGGAGGTCCTGAAATTTTTTCTCCGATTCCTTGAGTAATTGTATCTGCTGAAGTAATTTATTGATGTGTTGATTGTACTGATAAAGATTTTCCTGTGCAGCCTTGAGCTGGTGCATGTAATCTTCCGTCGGGGTCAGTGGTTTCACGGCTGCTTCGGCGCGGGCATATTTTATTTTAAGCCTTTCAACTTCTTCCCGGAGTTCTTCAGCCTCTATGCTAAAGAAATTTTTATTCTCTTCTGAATCCGAGAGCCGTGCACGCAGTTGCTGTAATGTTTTCTCCTGGATATCCATATCATTATAATACTTCAATTTCCAGTTGTCATTCTCGTTAATGCCTTCCTCGGCTGCCGGTTTTTGAATTTTGATAGAATTGCGGGAGGTCCAGACATAATGGATCGTGATCCCCAATATAATGGCACCCAGCAGAAATATGATGATTTCGGGTAATCTGACACTTAGGGTGAAAGTAAGAAATAGGGGTAATGTCTTCATATGTTCGGTACTCAGTACTTAAGGGTTTCCCTTGAACCTGGGTGGCTTTTGATCGGATACCGGACAGGGGTATTGTGGAGGAAAATGCTAAATTTCAGCATTACAAAATAGGGATATCCCTGCATAAATACAAGCTGGGCGTGAATTTAACGTAAAATTACGCGTCTACGCGGTGACGAGGGTGCCTACCTGCTCGCCCGTAACCACTCTTTTGAGATTTCCGGGTCGGTTCATGTCAAAAACAATGATCGGGAGGCTGTTTTCCATGCAAAGCGTGAAAGCCGTCATATCCATTACCCGCAGATTGCCCGTCAGACACTCCTGGTAGGTAATGGTTGTATACTTTTTGGCTGTTTTGTCTTTCTCAGGATCGGCCGTATAGATCCCGTCGACCCTGGTTCCTTTCAAAATCACGTTGGCAGTAATTTCGATGGCCCGTAGTGAACCCGCTGTGTCGGTGGTAAAATAAGGATTACCGGTACCGGCTCCGAATATTACGACCCGTCCTTTTTCCAGATGACGCATTGCGCGGCGGCGGATGTAGGGCTCAGCGATCTGCTCCATTTTTATCGCACTCTGCAAACGGGTAAAGACGCCGATTTTCTCCAATCCGGCCTGCAGAGCCATCCCATTGATTACCGTGGCCAGCATGCCCATGTAGTCTCCATGCGCTCTTTCAATGCCTGTTTCCTTTTCATTCATACCCCGGTAAATGTTTCCACCGCCAATGACGATGGCAACCTGCACGCCCAGATCTACGATACTTTTGATATCCTGCGCATATTGTGCAATCACGGCATTGTCAAAACCAAAATTCTTATCCCCCATCAGGGCCTCACCAGATAATTTCAGCAGTATACGGGTGTATTTAGGGAGCATAGATTCGTTTGTGTGTTACAAAGAAAGAATAATATTCTGGAAATTTAAATTTGAAAAGACAAATCATTTTATGCGCCGTCTGTTCGCGCCTTTTAACAGGCCGCCTCTTGCAAATTTCCAATTCTTCAAGTTCTCTCATCGGGATATAAATTTCTCCCGGCGGGGCAAAAAAAATACCGCCCTGAAAGCGGTATTTTTTTTATCCTAATTGAACCCGTTTAAACTGGGTCACCTTGAGGACCGGGTCAACAGATTTCAAATGTTCTGCCACCGTTTTAGAAACATCTTTCACAAAAGGCTGAGCGGTTAATGTATTTTCTTTGAAGAAGGCATTTAGTTTTCCGACCGCGATTTTTTCAATCATCTCATCGGGTTTACCCGCCATCTTGGGGTCGTTTCTGATCTGATCGGTAACAATCGCTTTTTCTCTCGCCACCATTTCGGGAGAAACGGCATCGGGATCAACCGCTACCGGGTTCATTGCTGCAATCTGCATGGCTACTTCTCTTCCGGCCAAAATAGCATTGTCGGTATTTTTATTCAATCCCACCAGGACGCCCATTCTATAAGCGCCATGTATATAGGAAGCAACGGCGTCTGCTTCGATTCTCTCAAACCGGGTGATCTGAATTTTTTCACCAATTTTTGCTACCTGATCATTGAT
>JAYWCS010000131.1:0-5557 GCA_043780315.1 Bacteroidota bacterium
ACGAATATGCCGGAAATGGAAAAACCGCTACAATGTTGAATTGCAGCGGTTTTAACGTTTGTTGAGGTTTGTTCAGGACCCTGAAAAGTACCGCGTACGGGAATCGAACCCGTGACTCATCCGTGAAAGGGATGCGTCTTAACCCCTTGACCAACGCGGCTTTTTGAGTTTAGGCCCACAGCTTTTTGCCGTTTAGGGTCAGCAAAGATATAGGCTGGCAGGATAACTTCCCAAATGTTTTTAGTTCGTAACTTTGCATCCTAAATTTTAAACAATCAAGCTATGAGTACAGTAAAAGTAGCGATCAATGGTTTCGGACGGATCGGACGTTTAGTTTACCGCCAGATCTATAATATGAAAGGCATTGAAATCGTTGCCATCAACGACCTGACAAGTCCACAGGTTCTGGCCCATCTCCTGAAATACGACAGTGCGCAGGGTCGTTTCAATGAAGATGTTAAATCAACAGAAAATTCAATAATCGTAAACGGAGAAGAAATAAAAATATACACACAGAAAAATCCGGCTGAAATTCCATGGAAAGAACATAATGTGGATGTGGTTTTAGAATGCACGGGTTTCTTCGCCGATAAAGACAAAGCAGAGGGTCATATTAAAGCGGGCGCTAAACGCGTGGTGATTTCAGCACCGGCTACCGGCGACTTGAAAACCATCGTTTTTAATGTGAACCATAAAATTCTGGATGGCAAGGAAACGGTCATCAGCTGTGCTTCCTGCACCACCAATTGTCTGGCACCCATGGCTGATACCCTCGATCGTTCTTACGGTATTGAAATGGGTTTCATGACTACCGTGCATGCCTATACGAACGATCAGAATACCCAGGATGCACCGCATCCAAAAGGAGATCTTCGTCGCGCCAGAGCTGCAGCCCAGAATATTGTACCCAATAGCACCGGCGCAGCGAAAGCGATCGGGCTGGTTCTTCCGCAACTGAAAGGCAAGCTCGACGGTAACGCCCAGCGCGTGCCGGTCATCACCGGTTCACTCACTGAACTCACCACGATCCTGAAAAAGAAAGTGACGGTGGATGAAGTCAATGCCGCCATGAAAGCAGCCAGTAATGAAAGCTTCGGTTATACAGAAGACGAAATCGTGAGCAGCGATGTAATTGGCAGCCATTTCGGCTCTCTCTTCGATGCCACGCAAACTAAAGTGATGACGGTCGGCGATCACCAACTCGTGAAAACCGTTAGCTGGTACGATAATGAAATGAGTTATGTTAGTCAGCTGGTGCGTACCGTGTACTATTTCGCCGGCCTGATCAGCAAATAAATAATCTTTGGATGCCCCGTTGGAATTTTATCTTCAGGGGCATCCTTTTTTCCCCCCAACTTTCAATTCTGCAATATGTCAACTTTTTCTGACTATAATTTCAATGGAAAAAAAGCATTGATTCGTGTTGATTTCAATGTGCCGCTGAACGATAAAATGGAAATCACCGACGATAACCGGATGCGCGCGGCTATCCCAACCATTCAGAAAATATTGAAAGCCGGAGGCAGCGTAATTCTCATGTCCCATCTCGGTCGTCCCAAAGACGGCCCGACTGATAAATTTTCGCTCAAATATCTGGTGAAACATTTATCTGCTTTGTTGGGCGGCATCACGGTTTTATTTGCGAACGACTGCATCGGCGAACAGGCCCATCTCACGGCCAGTATGCTTCGGCCGGGAGAAGTGTTGTTGCTCGAAAATCTGCGTTTTTATAAGGAAGAAGAAAAAGGGGATGAGGGTTTTGCGAAGAAGCTATCGACCCTCGGCGATGTTTATATTAATGATGCCTTTGGTACGGCGCATCGTGCCCATACCTCTACTGCGGTGATCGCTCAGTTCTTTCCCGGCGATAAAAAAATGTTTGGATTGTTGATGGAATCTGAAGTGAAGAGTGCCGAAAAAGTAATGCATGAAGCCGGCAAACCCTTTGTTGCGATCATCGGCGGCGCAAAAGTGTCTGATAAAATGCTCATCCTCGAAAATCTGCTGGAAAAAGCAACCGATATTATTATCGGAGGTGGGATGGCGTACACATTTTTAAAAGCGGAAGGTGGTTTGATTGGCAAATCCCTTTGCGAGGACGACCGGATTGGCACCGCTCAAGATCTTTTAAGTAAGGCCCAGGCAAAAGGCGTTTGTATTCACCTCCCGGCAGACTCGATCATCGCCGACAAGTTTGATGCGGCGGCGCAGACCTCCACGTCTCCCAGTAACAATATCCCGGACGGCTGGATGGGATTGGATATCGGTCCGAATGCCTGCGAACAGTTCTCCAATGTCATCAAAAGTTCAAAAACCATTCTGTGGAACGGCCCGATGGGCGTTTTTGAAATGGAAAAATTTCGTCATGGAACCAAGGCCATTGCGCACGCGGTGGCAGATGCAACGAAAAACGGAGCGTTTTCACTGGTCGGTGGCGGGGATTCAGTTGCTGCCGTGAATATGTTCGCACTGGCAGATCAGGTGAGTTATGTATCGACGGGCGGCGGAGCGATGCTCGAGTATCTCGAAGGCAAGGAACTGCCAGGTATCGCTGCGATCAAACACGGAATCTAAAACCAGCTGCTTGTGCTTCTTTATTGGGAAAATGCTATATTTAGCATTTAATAAAAACACTTTTTATGAGTACGCGTAATCTCACTCTTATTGTTATTGCTGCTGTTGTGCTGCTTTTTGGCGGATGCGCTTGTAGTGGTTACAACGGTCTTGTTGCTAAAGACGTCAATGTGCAAACAAAATGGGCCAATGTGCAGAGTGATTACCAACGCAGAAGCGACCTGATTCCCAATCTGGTGAATACCGTAAAAGGAGCTGCCAATTTTGAACAAACTACGTTAACGAATGTCATAGAAGCCAGAGCGAAAGCAACGCAGGTGCAGATTAATGCAACGGATTTGTCGCCCGAAAAGCTCGCCGCATTCCAACAGGCCCAGTCCGGCTTAAGTGGTGCGTTGGGCAAATTACTGGCGGTAGCAGAAGCCTATCCCGATTTAAAGGCAACACAGAATTTCAGGGATCTGCAGGCCCAGCTGGAAGGAACCGAAAACCGTATCAAGGTTTCGCGGAACGATTTCAATTCCGCTGTACAGGATTATAATCAGTCCGTCAGAAGTTTCCCGAATAATATACTGGGAGGTATGTTTGGCTTCCATGCGAAACCTTTCTTCCAATCTGACCCCGGTGCAGATAAAGCGCCCGATGTGAAGTTCTGACAATCGCCATAATACCATTGTGTTGAAAATTCCATTTATTTCAAGAAGGAGCTTTTTTTCTGATGAAGAAAAAAGCCAGATTGTTACTGCCATACGCACGGCTGAACAGCAGACCAGCGGCGAGATCCGGGTATATATCGAAAGCCATTGCCGGTTTGTTGATCCACTCGACCGGGCATCGGAAGTCTTTGCGATTTTGAAGATGGAAAAAACGTCGGCACATAATGCCGTGTTGATTTATGTTGCCGTGAAAGACCGTCAGCTGGCCATTTTCGGCGATCAGGGAATCTATGAAAAAGTAGGCGAACGATTCTGGAATGAAAAAGTAACGCTGATTCTTTCACAGTTTCAAAAAGATCATTATGCCGATGGCATTGCGCGGGTGGTGCTCGATATCGGTGCGGCACTGAAACATCATTTCCCATACGACCGGCAAACAGATGTGAATGAGCTGCCGGATGATATCGTTTTCGGAAGGTAAAAGCGATCGCTTCATGAAGAAATTATTATTGTTTTTACTGGTTTTCATCTCCCTGGTTTCGGTGGGACAGAATATTCCGGCCGTTCCGAATCCAGTGCGACTCGTGAATGATTTTGCACATGTGCTTACCCCGGATCAAACGCAGGAACTCGAAAATAAACTCGTGGCCTATGATGATTCCACATCGGTCCAGATCGCGATCATTACAGTCCCCACAACAGGAGATTACGATATAGCCGATTATGCGCTGAAAATTTTGCGTGACTGGAAGGTGGGGAATAAAAAAACGAATAACGGACTGGTGATCCTAGCTGCGATTCAGGATCATAAAGTATATATCGCTACAGGTTATGGATTGGAAGGTGCCGTGCCGGATATCACGGCCAAACAAATCGTGGAGGATGAAATCGTTCCCAATTTCAAAGAACAAAATTATTACCGCGGATTCGATCAGGGCGCAGATGCCATTATCAAAGCGGCCCGTGGAGAGTATACTGCGCCGGTGGGGTATAATGAACGAAAGAATCACGGCAAAGGCGGCGGGAATGCAATTGGCATCATCATCTTTATCGTTATATTTCTGATCCTCGCGAGTCGCAGAGGCGGAGGCCGGGGCGGTGGCGGTGGCGTTGCAAGTGGCTCCGGCATGTTGCCATTCCTAATAGGCACGATGCTCGGCGGTGGTGGTCGCGGTGGTGGATTTGGCGGAGGGGGTGGTGGCTTCGGTGGATTCGGCGGCGGAAGTGGAGGGGGTGGTGGCGCTGGCGGAAGCTGGTAATTAAATATAAAATCTTTCATCAACAAGAGGCTTGTTCGTAAATGGACGGCCTCTTTATTATTAAATAGTTATTGGTGTGGCCGTATATATTAACACAAACCAATTTTTCGAAGAAGGTTTTGCTTAGTCAATGCTGATTTTTTTCTTTTATAAAGTATTGAAAAATAGTTTGATAGCCGTGCAATGTCAAAATGAAATCTTGATAGAACTTCTTTATAGATGATACATTTTTAGCAAACTGGTATTAGCTTTTATTTTTTCGTTAAATATTTTTCCTTCATAAAATTGTGAAATCATTTCGAATTACTGCTATTTTTCAATCTAACTAACTAACGATGCTTATGAGTAATAAACACTTACTTTTCTTATTCTTTACCATTTTGATTTCTTTTTCTTCTTTTGCTCAGGACAATACCGTCTCGGCAACCGTAACAGATGCTACTAGTAAAGGAGGTGCAGGTGCAACCGTGATTGTGAAGGGAAATCAGCGAGCTGCCATTACCGGCGATAATGGTAATTTCAGTATGAAGGCAAACAATGGTAAAACGATCATCATCGGCAGCGTGCGGTTTCAGACCAGGAGCTTTGTCGTTAACGGATCTACGCTCAATGATTCACTCATCAGCCAGACTAAGGATTTAAACGAAATTGTCGTAACGGCTCTGGACATTTCTAAATCTAAAAAAGAATTAACCTATCCCGTGTTGATTGTCAAAGGTATCCAGAACATAAGTCATTTGCAGGTCAGTGGAACGGACTCACTCCATTGCCGGAAAAATTACCCGGCCTCGAATATGACTGGCTGGTTGCCGGGACGTCCGCATTTTATAAAACGAGTTACAGTTTGATATTTTCCAAGGACCTATTTAAAAAAGAATGGGATTTCATTACTGTGTATCTGAAAAGTAAAAAAATTTCTAAGGAAGTATATATGCGATCGGTGGATTTTGGTAATCCGGTTGCCATGGAAATTCTAAACGGGTTGAAAGGAGATCACCATAGTCAGACCCGATCCAGGCCACGATATACACCGTTGATGAAACCCGGTTACTGCCAGCAGACAGCGGC
>JAYWCS010000132.1:0-11856 GCA_043780315.1 Bacteroidota bacterium
CTGATGGGCGGATTTTTACCTTCCACCCATTTCGGGCCGTCGCCCTGCGCTACGGGTCCTTTGAGTTTTGCATATTCGGGGTAAGACGAGTTTCTGATAATTCCTTCGTAAGCGATAACACCCTTTGTTACACCGGCATATCCGGGTAAGGACTGGTGCTCGTTCGGCATATATTGAGGATAAAAAAATTTGGCTGCATTGGCCGCATTCAGCATCCATTTACCCATGGCAGCCGCATAGGTCTGATTATATCGAACCATGGGTATTAAGGGCAGAGCGGCATCATAGGTGTTCATCAGGAAGCCATAACCGCCATGATCAACCGTACTGCCCACGATACCGGAAATATCCATTCCGTTCCACCGGCCGGTTAAGACGCCCCATCCTACCCGGCAAACCGCGGTTCCGTTAAACGACCATTCCAACATTTTATCCAGGTCGTAGTTCGTTCCCTGTTCCGCATTCATTCTCGCCGCCAGGTAGGCGCCGAATGGCATCAGCAATTCATAAGTCGGATTGACTTCATTGGATTGCAGCGCCTCCATGGCGCTTTTCGCCCCTTTCAGGAATCGCGGATCTCCGAATTTTTTATAAGCAAAATATAAAACACAAGCATGCCCCGCGGCAACATCCGGCTGCGCACAGATGTTATTTTTCATCGGCAGCATTTTCCCATAATCAAAATAAGAAAAGTGGTAGTTCCCATTCAGAATAGAATCGGCTTGGTAAAATTTTTCGGCAATCCGGTAGGCAACGCTGTCAAATCCGGGTTCATCGGGATATAGATCGTAAATAGCGTAGAACAACACGTTGGGATAAACATCGTACCACCAGTCGCGTCCATAGCCTCCGCCCAGCAGGGCAACCTGCGGACAGGTGTTATTCATCATGATGTCCCAGCCGGTTTCGCGGTTGAAATAATTTTTCAGCATGCCCACATAATCCAGTCCTTTTCTTTTATCAATTCCGGCGAGCGTAGCACCCAGTACCGAACCCATATTGGCCAGGGCTTCATGGAACATTTTCTCGTGGGCGGGACCTTGGCGAACGTCTCCTATGGCCGTGAATACACCAACCACCGGTTGATGGAAGTTCTTATAACTGCTGTCCATCCACACCAGGGGCCAGTATTTTCCTTGGGCATGGAAATCAAACACCGTGCTGTCGAAAGCGCGGGCCATCCTGCGAAAATCAATAATCCGGAAGGGAAGGGGTATACTGGCCATTTCATCCACCCTTTTCAAATGACGTTGCACCGGCTGTGAAAAAACGGACAGGCCGCATATACAGGTCATCATAATGCAGTGCATCCAACGTAGACTATTTTTCATAAAGGCTCGTTTATCCGTCTCCCAAGATAATCTTTTCAGTAGCAATACTCCTTTCGCCCGGTTCCTCTTCGCCGGTCAATATATTGCCCTGACGGATGATATTCCTGGCAAGCGGAATGGAACACAATTGCAATACGGCAATAATGATGATCGCATATCGCAACGCAATATCAGCAGACAGGGCGTAAGCCAGCACTAAGAAAGTCCCGGCGCCCAGGAACCTGCCGACATACAATCCCGCTTCGTGGTTCAGGATATAAGCATACTCACCTCTTTTTTCAATTTTCGAAACAATGTCAATCACGCGGAACTGGATCGGGAAATAGGCCTGGTCAAGCAGTGGCTTCGCCAGCAGCAGGAAGAGCATAAACAGGACCACCCCTAGGGCACTGAACAATATCCCGTTCACTAGAGCAGCAATAGTAAAAAGGATCAGGCCGGTGCTGAATATTTTTATTCTGTCGGAAGGTTTGGAAATCCTTCCGATCAGGTACATCAATATCGCCGCGATGATGGCTCCAATGGACTGGGCCGTACCCAGCGCGCCTTCCTTGCCGAGCAATTTCATGATCAGCATAGCTGGCGCGGTCACTAAGAATCCCTGGGCCAGTCCTTTCAGTAAAGCCAGTAAGAGCAATTTGTTCCAGAGCGGATGGAATTTGAAGAAGACATATTTTTTGCTGGCCGGATTGGCAAACGTGCCCCGGAAGCAGACGACGGAGGCTCCGATTGTTATCAGAAATACAACCCCGGTGAGTATTTTATACTGGCGGTGAACCCGCTCAGACAAACCGTTGGATTCCAGGAACCAGCCGATGGCCAGGGGTGCAACGACCGCTATGATGGTGTAAAAAAATGTTTCCAATCCATAGTAGTAATTGCGGTTTTTATCGTTGGTGATGGATAGGGCCAGAAAATCCCGGTTCGACCAGTAAAACCCGAACGACATGCCCATGATGATGCCTGCAAAGCCGATCCCGGTGAGGTCCAGCGTTTTTAGTGACATCATAATCATCATGGATACCCCGCTCAGCATCATGCCCGCAGAATATAATTTTTTGACCTTAAAATGCTTTAACAGGAATCCGTTGAGGAGAAAAGTCAGCGGTATTCCCGTATAAATGGTCAGCTGGTAAATGACCACTTTGGATGGATCATTGGAATTCCGCATCACATAGGCCGCTACAAAAATATCAATCATGGGCAGCACGATGGCATACACCATATTCGTCAGCATCAATATCCTGAAATTATGTGACTGCTGATTGAAATGATCTATTTCGAGTTTCAGTCTTTTAATCATGATCGAAGGTTAATGAGGAAATGATTTCCCTAATGGAAAATATTGCACCGCACACGAATTCATCTGAAGCGCCGTAATACACTGTCAGCTCATCGGCGTCAGGCCCAACGAGGTGGCCGTTGGTAAAAACCACGTTCCCGAAAAATCCACTGGTTTCGTAAGCTGCGGATGGCATCATAATGGGATCTTTCGTCCGGGCCAGCACCCGGGTGGGATCCTGCAGATCCATCAGGAAAGCACCAAGGCAATACTGATGCTCTTCATTGGCGCCGTGATAAATTTCCAGCCATCCTTTTTCTGTTTTGATGGGAGACGCTCCCGCTCCCACTCTTGCACTGTCCCAGGAGCCTTTTCTTGTTTTAATGATACAACGGTGATCTCCCCAGTGTATGCCGTCCGGTGATTTTGTAATCCAGATATAGTTGCCGCCGAGATTCACACTGCTCGGCCGGTGCAGGGCATAATAATACCCGCTGATCCGTTCTTCAAAAAGGGCACAGTCCTTATTGTGCGGCGGGAGCATCATACCGGCAGGCTCGAAGGTTTTCCAGTCATCCGTTATCTTTAAACCCACACCGACGCCATTTTCAGAAACCGCGGTGAAGCTGAGCCAGTACCTGTTATCGAGAAGGGTCACCCGGCAGTCCTCCACTCCAAATGACTGAAGGGGCCCCTCTCCCCGGATTGCCGGATAGCCATCCGCTTCCTTAAAATGAATATGGTCTTCGCTGCAAAGCAGCCTGAAATGCGAAAGCGTCGTCAGGTACTCATTTCCTTTGTATCTGATCACCCGCGGGTCCTTTGCATCCAGTTCCGGTTCATCCCTGGAAATTTTCATGAGCTCGACATTCCCAGACTTAAGTATCGGGAACGATATCGTCCCCGGTTTTTGTATCGGCCGCTCGGCGACCCGGACTACTAACCATGTTTTATTTTTAAACCGGAATACGCCCGGGTTCAGCAGGCAGGCAATCTCCAGTCCGTCCATGCTCGCCCGCAGGTCCGAAGGTTTCAACAAAGGATTTTCCTTAAACCGCTTCGCCATATCTTTCATAATCGCTTGTTTTTTTGGAAAAAGTTTTCCCTAGACGGCCTCCTTTTCAGGAAGCTGCCGGAAAATTTGCGTGACCGTTAGACCCTAAGGAGTTTTTTCTTCGGTATAAATAGAAAGAATATCATTGTCAGACAAGGCCGCATTATAAAAGCGCACGTCGTCTAACGCTCCGATGAAATAATCCGGTCCATAGTAGTAGTCCGGATCGTTCGAGTCAGTGATGTTATATTTCGATTTCGGCATTTCATTGCCAATCGTAATATTGTACGGCGTACTCAAGGTAATGGGCGGCCCCACTTTGTTTAAGTCGGTTTTTACAAGTGCACCATTCAGGTAAAACTTGGCAACGCTGTTAGCATTGTCGTAGGTTACCGCAGCCTGCACCCAGGTACCCAGCGGCACCTGACTTGCGGATCCGCCATCGTCATCCATAAAATAATTATTGTCGGCTCCGCTCCGGTAGACCGTGAAGTACAGGAAATTGCTGGTCTGCAGGTTAAGCTTATATCCCATCCATCGGCGTATGGCAAACATATAATCACCTCCATTGCTGATAACATCTGTTTTTATCCAAAGGCAGATCGTCATGCTTTTCGGATTCAGATCGTTGGTATAGGGTACTTCGATCGTTGCGCCCTTGTCGAAAGAGTAGGCAGACGCGGCATTCCCGAAACGGTCCGCTACCAGTTGCGGCAATATGCCACCATCCACAATGGCGGTGGAAGACCCGGTCCAGTTTGTTTTCAGCAAACCGTTGTTATTATGCCCCGAAGAGTCATTGCTGTTTCCGTTGAATTTCCAATAGCCAACCAGGTTCTCCTTCGAAACTTCCTGTAACAGCTGCGTGCTGAAGGCCTCGCCTGCACGTTGCAGGTTTCCTAACGCATTCATTACCTGTTCCTGGCTATAATTGGTTGAGGTATAAACCTCCTGGGCCAGTTTGATCACGCTGTCGAGCGCCTCCTTAGCGCCCGGAATGTACTGGCCCGGTTTGGTTCCTTCCACGGTGGCACCCGACACGGCTGTCAGTGAATCAATCTTGGCCTTGAGGGCTGTTTTATCCGGGTTATAATTTTGCGAAGCACTGTTTTTTTTACAGGATATCATCATGCCAAAAAGCATGACCCCGGACAGAACAGAGAGCAGTATATATTTAGTTGAACGCATGGTTTTGATTTTACTGTTAGATGAAAAATTACAGTCCCAGTTTTTTGTTGGTGTCTCTTTCCGACTGCGGAATGGGGAACCATTTGTTGGTATTGTAATCAAAATTCGGAGAAACCGCTTTCAGGGTAGTATTCGCATAAGCGGAGCCATACCGGATGATATCAAAGAACCGGTGAAACTCGAGCGCCAGTTCCACCCTTCTTTCCTGACGGATGGCATCCCTCAGCTGACTCTGATCGGTAGTGGTAATATCCGGCAGCAGTCCGCCCGGAATGGTTCCGTAACCCGGGAGTGACTGATCGTACAGGTAAGATTCCCTGGCTCTTTTCCGAACAGCATTCAGCGGCGCGAGGGCCGCTGCAGACTGGCCACTTTCATTGAGCGCCTCGGCCTCGATCAGTAAAACTTCCGCGTAGCGGATCGCTTCGTAATTTAAATCACCCTGCCCACGATTGTTCTGTGGAATAACCGCCAAAGACTGAACCCATTTTTTACACAGGTATCCGGTGGTTGTCCAGCTGGGGTCCCAGCCAAGATCCTCATACGGAACCCCGTTCCGGCCAACGGTGTAGTCAAGACGGGGATCCACTTCGCCGGTCGTCGCTTTTTCAAAATGAGATACCAGGTCCTGTGTCGGATAAAAGAAGCCATACCCGCCCCGGTCCCTCGGAGTGAAAAAGACGTTATTGTCATTCGGCGTGCTGTTCGCCAGGTGGTTCACCGTAAAAACAGCCTCTGTATTATTTTTTTTCGCGTCGTTGAAATTATTCGTGTATAAATTCGTCAGGCTGTAATAGTTCATGGACACCACGCTTTGCGCAGCCGCGGCAGACAACGTGTAGTTGTTAGTCAGATCCGTATGAAAGAGATAGACTTTGGATAACAGGGCATAGGCAGATCCATTTGTCACCTGGCCTATGGGAACAGTGGCAGACGGCGCGGCCAAATCCGGGATGGCGTCATTGAGGTCCTGTTCAATCTGCAGGTAAATGGAGTCCTGTGGTCTGGCCGGACTCTGCAATTCTTTCGGCGTTTCCACTTTCAGGTGCAGGGGGATATTGCCGTAAGTGGTAGCAAGTATAAAATAATAATAGGCTCGCAGACATTTCGCCTGGGCAATAGAAAGTTTTTTCGCGGCAGCCGAAACGACCGTATTTTTCGTCAGTCCGTCCAGCACCACATTGCATTTGAATACGCCGTCATAGTATCTGCCCCAGATGGCCTCCACCGCTGAGTTCGTGGGAAGGATATTGAACTGGTTAACGGATTCATAGTCGGCCTGGTCCCCGGTGTTACCGCCCTTGATGGCATCGTCGGAAGCAACATCTCCCACGACCCACAAGGGGTTGTCAGTCGAATACGTGAAAGTCAGCGGCGAATAGGCTGCGTTGACGGCGAATTGCGCGTTGGCATCCGTAGTGAAAAAATTATCCGGTGAATAAAAACCAAGCACCGGCTGATTCAGTTGTTTTTTACAACCTGAAATAACGAAAGCCAGCGTCGACAGGACGATCACAGACATTTTAATATATTTCATAAAGAAATGATTAAGAATTAGAAATTAATGTTGGCTCCTATGGTAAATGTCCTGGAAGAAGGATAGGTACCCCAGTCAATGCCCACGGCCCGCACGCCGTCGCCGGCCGATGCCGCATTAGCGCTCACACCCATTTCCGGATCTGAACCGGTATACTTTGTGATTGTGAATGCATTCTGCACGCTGAGAAATAAACGGGCAGAAGAAATTCTCAGGGTCGACAAGAGACTGTTTGCGAAACTATATCCCAGCTGCACGTTTTTGAGCCTTAGATAGGAACCATCTTCCAGGAAACGGGTGGAAGGCTGTTTATTATTCGTAGCATCGGACCAGGAAAGGATCGGGAATTTATTGCTGGTTCCTTCTCCTTGCCAGCTGTCGTTGGCAATCCTTTCCGTAACATTGAATGCCCGGTAGAATCCTTCTATATCCGTTGCGATCTGGTTGTAAATTTTGTTTCCGTAAACGCCCTGGAAGAAAAGACTGAGATCCAAGTTCTGGAAATTGACCGTCGCGCTCAATCCATAAGTGAATTTCGGAATCGGGCTGCCGACATATTGCCGGTCGTTCTGGTCAATCGCGCCATTATGATTCACATCCTGGTATTTCACGTCGCCCGGCCGGATACCCGGTCCCTGGTAAGCGCTGGTGAAAACTTCCTTTGCATTCTGGAATATTCCTTCCTGGCGAAGCATGTAGAATTCCCCGATGGGCTGACCAACCGTTGTTAGTGTGGCATACACGTTATTATCTATACGACCGCCGGGGATCGGCTTTCCGTCCGCCAGCGCCGTGACTTCATTATGGAGTGTGGAAAAATTCGCGTTGACGGAGTAACGCCAGTTTTTGTTGATGCTCTTGTTGTAGGTGGCGGTGAACTCAAATCCGCTGTTCACCACGGAGCCGGCATTTTCCGTCGGACTGCCTGCGCTGCCGGCACTGCTGGGCACCGGAATGGATATTAACATGCCGTCGGTTGTTTTGTGATAGTAGTCTACGCTGAAAGTGAGTGCATTTTGAAAAATTCCGAAGTCGAGTGCCACATCCTGTTGCGTACTGGTTTCCCAACGGATATTCGGATTCCCATTGGAAGTAATGGTGTACCCTGGCGCCAGCACACCGTTGAAAGAATAGGCCCCCGTTGGACCTACCGTGGAAGTATAGGCGTAGTTTCCAATTTCCTGATTGCCCAGCTGACCGATGCTTGCCCTCAGCTTCAGTAAAGAAACATTGCTAAGGTTCTTCATGAAATTTTCCTTGTCGATCCGCCAGCCTACCGATCCGGAAAAGAAATTCCCGTAACGGTTATCGGCCTGAAGCCGGGAAGATCCGTCCCTTCTCCAGCTGACCGTGGCGAGATATTTATCATCGAAGGAATAACCTGCTTTGGCAAACAGGGAGAATAAGGCCCATTTGGATTCATTCCCGCCGGTCGATCCGAATGGGGAAGTTGGCGTTCCCACGCCATTGTCTAAGTATTGAAAGGCGGGAGACTGATTCGGGTAATTCTGCTGGGAACCGGAAAAAGCTTTGGAATCATTGGTAATCAGTTCCGTTCCACCTAAAAGGTCAACGGCATGTTTGCCGCTTACCCATTTGTAGTTGGCGGTGTTCGTCCAGTTGTAGTTGAAATTGTCGGCGTTCGACTGACCGAGCGAGCCCGTGGCATTGATGTCCCTTGTTCCCCAGGTCGGATTGAACTGCTTGTAGTCGGTAATGATATCATTTGCACCCAGATCTGTTTTGATGAACAGATTCTTCACTGGTTCCATCTGCAGGTAGATATCGCCCAGCAGGGAATAATTATAATATTTTGTATTTGTATTGTACGCCAGTCCGACCGGGTTGTATCCATCTCCGAAAAAAGAAGAAGGATTCGGGAGGTCGATAAAACTCCCGTCTTTATTGTAGACTTGCGTCGCTGGTGTTCTGAATAATGCATACCGCATGATGCTGGCGCCGGGATTGCCTGCGCCAGAACCGTCTCCTGAACTGCCTACCTGTGCATTCTGGTTATACGCCAGGTTGATGTTGGTTCCCAGGGTAAACATCTTCGACAGGTTACTGATGATCGAGGTGCGCACATTCGCACGCGTATAATCCGAATTAATGATCATCCCTTTCTGTCTGAAAAAGGAACCGGACAAGGTATAGGTGGTATTTGAGCTGCCCCCGCTTACAGAAAACTGGATATTCGTCATCGGCGCGGTATTCAGCACCTGCTTCTGCCAGTCAGTGTTCGGCAATGTATCTATAACACTCTGTGGAATAGGCGGTCTTCCGTCATTTCCTGCGGCTGTATTAAAGGCCCGCACATACTCAGATGTATTGGCCATTTTGATGAGGTGGCCCGGCATCTGCACACCGGTAAAGGCATTCAGACTGAAACGTGGGACGCCCGATCGGCCCTTTTTTGTGGTGATGAGCACTACACCATTGGACGACCTTGATCCGTAAATGGATGCCGCGGCGGCATCTTTCAGAATACTGATGCTCTCCACATCATTCGGGGAAATCTCGTTGATCCCGTCTTTTGTCGGCACGCCATCCACGATATAGAGGGGATTATTGTTGCCGATGGTACCGACACCCCTGATCCTTACCTCGATCGGACTGCCCGGTGCGCCGGTTGCCGTTGTCACCACAACACCAGACGCCTTTCCCTGCAGGATCTGGTCCACGCCACCCACAGGAATATCCCGGATGTTCTTTGCATCAATCGTGGAGATGGCCCCGGTCAGGTCCTTTCGTTTTTGTGTAGTATATCCGATCACGACCACATCATTCATCCCGGTGGCGTTTTCGACCATTACAATATTCAAAACCTCCCCGCTGCCCACAACCAGGGTTTGTTTCTGATAACCTACATAGGATACCTCCAGCGATGCGCCGCTGGCCGGAACGAGCATCGTGAATTTTCCGAGTTCATCGGTAACTGTCCCGTTTTTTGCCCCGGTCTGGATAATCGTAACACCCGAAAGGGCTTCGCCCCGGTCATTGGTTACCTGGCCGGAGATGCGGCGGCCATTTTTTATTTCGCCCTGCGCGCCGGCTGCGAAAAAGATAAAAGACGCCACAATGAATAAAAAAGAAAATTTTGCACCCGGCCTGAACAGCATTTTTAATTTTTGTTTCATAAGCGAGATCAGTTTAGAAATTGAACAATGGAAATTTGGAAAATTGGCATAGTTATTTTTTATAGTCCGGATCCATTTCCGGTTTTCGCAGGCCGGCCACTTCATCCGCCATCAGGATGAACACATTCCAGCAGAGCCCTTTGGAGGAAGGCCACCAGGAGTCCGTGCTTTGATATTTAGTCGGAATGAATTCTTTACTGAATGGCCATTCCGGCTTCAGATTAATTTCCGCCCAGACCCGGTTCTCCATCAGGTCCCTGGCTTTCTTCCATCCATGCTTCAGCCCCACTACATAGGCGCAGTATTCCGGGCGCAGCCAGCTTCCCCCGTTATAATAAAAGCCGTCGTTTTTTCCGTCTGAATAATTTTCTTCGCCGAATTTTCCAAAAGGCTGATAATCCCCGCTGAGATAAGCATACCCCTTTTTGTCTTTTGTGAGACGGATAAGGATCGGCGCAGTGGTTCCGAATTGCGGATGCGGTGAGCCGGCTATCCTGTTTAAAATGGGGACCTGGTCAAGATGATGTATCACCATGTCGTCGGTGAGTATGGGCCGGTGGAATAACCAGAGGGAGAAAAATTCGGGTTCGAGATCGGTAAGCGAAATGAGATCGGGATATTTTTTATCGAAAAGCAGGTGTTTTCTTTTTTCATCATAAAAATCCCGGTAAGCCTGTTCCGCCTTTTCAATATGGGAATCCGAAACCGGGTAACCCAGTTCCCGGATGCTGCGGAGCGCAATGGCCAGCATGCCCTGATTCACCGCCAGCCGGTCTGTTTTCGGATTGAAATCAACGATGTCCACCTGACAGAGCGGAAAATGGGAAAAACAGATTCCTTCGCTGAGCGAATCGAATTCATTCAGCACATAGTCCACCGTTTTTTTAATCTTCTCTTCCGGCGGGATGATTCCAAAACGCCGTTTATTCAACATGGCCCAGATCAGCCATTCGATACTCGCTTCATTGTCTTTGGCTTCGACCGAACCCATATAGGGAGTAATGATGGTGCCGATAGCTCCCTTCGGTGTCTGCGTTTTCGACCACTGGTCCCAGAGCGAGCGGTTGAGCTCTTTATTATAGGTGGAAACCGCGGCAAAAAAACAATCCCGGTTATACATATCCGGCATATAGTTCATGCTCGGCACATTCAATGGTGTAAAATCACGTATGGAGGTAATCCAGGTGAGTGCGCTGAAATTTCCATACATCATCTTTTCTATCTCCGTGCCCCTGAATCCTTTTCCTTCGGCCAGCCTGACCTGGGAATCTATCATGAAGTCCCGGTGCGATACCCAGGGTTCAACAAATACATAACTGATTTTTTCGACCGGTTTACCCAGCGGGATAATATTATACGGTTCGCGCTGCGGATGATGTTGAAGGATTTCTAAGTTTTTTATCTGGATATTGCCGGCTTTTCCGGATACCGTGCCGAGAAACAACCGGACACTGTCTTTCCCAATATAGGGAACCATGATGCTGCCCTTAAATAGAGTCCATGCGGAGTCCTGCGCAGGGAATGCATCAATATATTTTAACCCGTCTTCCAGTTCCACGGTCCGGATGCCGTTCTTTATCCTGACAAGCCTGAGCGCTACGGGCAGCGATCCTTTGCAGAGAAAAGAAATGGTATATACCTGCTGATCCTTCAGACCTGGAAAAAAGGAGATGCCTGCTTCTGGCCCCGCAGGACAGTTCATGGAAATCAGGCTGTCGGTGTTTTGAATTATTGTGTTATCGGTCGCTGTAAAAACCGCTGGCGTTTTTAATAAAGACGAGGAGCCTGCATCCAGATTATACATTTCGCCATAGGTAATGCGAACATATTGATCCTGGCGATCCCTTTCCGAAGCATTCGCCACAGAAAATAATTCCGGGTCCGGCAATCTGCGCAGACCGGTCAGACCACCTGTCCGTCCGCTGAACCGTCGTCGCGTGCTGCGGGTATATTGATTAATATACCCAGCATCGGTCAGGAACCCCACAAGTTGATGATCCGCGGTTACCCAACCGGCCGAAGGGAACATTTCATGCACAGGACCACCCGGAAAGCTGTCCTGCTCAAAGCTGCAGTAATTCAGGGGTGGTTCGGGCGGCCGGTTCGTTTCCTTCAGTATATAATACATATCCGGCATGGACGGCTGGAATAACCGGATGGTCTTTTTGATAAGGTGCTGAGGGATGACCTGATAAGTTATCGTGACATCCAGATCCACGTCCAGCTCAGGGATATGAGTATTCCCCGTCAGCGTGATGAGGCTGTCGTTTCCCGTCCACCGCTGTCCCTTCCAGGAAGGAATGGAGGCCGTAACGCTGAGGTCAAGG
>JAYWCS010000133.1:0-12190 GCA_043780315.1 Bacteroidota bacterium
TCTCCGTTTCTTCCGGATTAAAAAAACCTTTCTCACAAAACACATCGATATAGTCGGCCAACTTTTCTTTGGCAATCACCGGTATCATTTCATCCGTTATCTGCCGGATGTACATTTCATGATTTTCCCGGTAAGCCAGCGGGTAAGTATGTGCGCCGAGAAAAGTGGATTTTATTTGCATGGGCGACGTTTCTTTCAGTCTGCGGATCACGCGCAACATTTTTAATTCCAATTGCGGCGAAAGACCGTAGCCACTTTTAATTTCAATGGCTCCGGTGCCCAGCGCGGACACTTCATCGAGCCGCTTCATTGAAACCCGGAAAAGTTCTTCTTCTGATATATCTGAAATCTGCTGAACCGTATGGAGAATACCCCCGCCGCGTGCATTTATTTCTGCGTAACTAAGACCCCTGATTTTATCCACCATTTCATTTTCACGACTGCCCGCAAAAACGATATGGGAATGGCTGTCGCACCAGGCTGGCATCACCAACCCACCGCTGCAATCGGTTGAATGAGCCGGCAGCGCAGGCAATTCCTCTTTTATTGAATCCATTTTTCCGTAAGCCGCGATTTCACCGTCTTCGATTAGCAGCCAGGCTTCGTTGATACAGGGTAGCTCCGCCATATCCGGTCCATAAAGCGGCGAGGCTTCCGGACGAACATTAACGAGTTGTCTGATATGGGTCAGAATATGGCTTTGCATGTTTTTCAGAGTTGAAACGTATCTTTTGTTTTCTGTGCCAGCTCATAGCCGGCATCTGCATGCCGGATCACACCGAGTCCCGGATCATTCCGGAGCACCCGCGACAACCGCGCCGCTGCCGCATCCGTGCCATCGGCAACGATCACCATGCCGGCATGAATACTGTATCCCATCCCCACCCCACCGCCATGATGCAAACTCACCCAGCTGGCGCCGCCGGCTGTATTCACCAGCGCATTGAGTATGGGCCAGTCGGCGACAGCGTCACTGCCATCGAGCATCGCTTCGGTTTCGCGATTCGGGGAAGCCACCGACCCCGTATCGAGGTGATCGCGGCCGATGACAATCGGCGCCTGCACTTTTTTGTTGCGAACCAGTTCGTTGAATGCGAGCCCCGCTTTTTCTCTTTCTCCCTGTCCGAGCCAGCAGATACGGGCGGGTAGTCCCTGAAACGCGATTTTTTCTTTCGCCAGTTTCAACCAACGTTGCAGAGAATGATTTTCGGGAAAGAGACGAACCATGAGATCGTCGGTCACGGCGATGTCTGCCGGATTTCCGCTCAGTGCGACCCACCGGAAAGGACCTTTTCCTTCACAAAAAAGAGGTCGGATATAGGCCGGTACAAATCCTGGAAAATCAAATGCATTTTTTAATCCATGCTCCTGTGCCCTGGCGCGAATATTATTTCCATAATCAAAGGTGATGGCGCCTTTTTCCTGCAGGGCAAGCATTCGCTCCACATGTTGTTTCATGGAATCATAAGCCAGTTCAACATATTTCTCCGGGTTGGATTCCCGTAATATTTTCGCTTCTTCAATCGAAATCTGGTGCGGCCAGTAGCCAATGAGGGGATCATGGGCCGAAGTCTGGTCGGTGAGCGTGTCTGGAATAATATTTCTTTCCAGTAGTCGCCTCAGCAAGTCAACCGCATTGCAATGCACCCCGATGGAAACCGATTTTTTATCGTTTTTTGCCTGCAGGGCCAGATCAATGGCTTCATCCAGATCCTGCACGCCAAAGTCAAGGTATTTCGTTTCGAGTCTTTTTTGAATACGCCACCACTCTACTTCTGCTACCAGTGCCACCCCTTCATTCATTGTAATAGCGAGCGGCTGGGCGCCGCCCATTCCCCCCAATCCGGCGGTAACATTTAGTGTGCCTTTGAGCGACCCGTTGAAATGTTTATCGGCCGCCGCCGAATAGGTTTCATAGGTTCCCTGCACGATTCCCTGAGAGCCGATATAAATCCAGGAGCCGGCGGTCATTTGCCCGTACATCATCAGTCCTTTTTTTTCGAGCTCATCGAAATGTTCCCAGGTAGCCCATTTGGGAACCAACTGCGAATTCGAGATAATAACCCGGGGCGCGTCCGGATGTGTTTTCATCCGGGCAACGGGTTTGCCACTCTGTATCAGCAGTGTTTCGTCATTCTCCAAAATTTTGAGATTCGCGAGAATGTCATCCAGCGCCTGAAAATTCCTGGCTGCTTTTCCGCGGCCTCCATACACAATTAATTCTTCGGGACGTTCGGCCACTTCAGGATCCAGATTGTTCAATAGCATTCTGTAAGCCGCTTCCTGTATCCAGCCTTTGCAATGCAACGTGTTGCCGGTGGGGGTTTTGTATTTTACGGGATCGTATTTCGAAATCGTCTTTTGCATGTGTTCAGTTTAAAGAAAATTCGTCATAATCTTTATTGAGTTCATTGCCCTGAGCGGCAGCGAATTGGTTGATTTCTGTGACGAAACTAAAGGATTCAATCATTGATTTTATTTTTTGGATATCATCGGCAAAAATCCGATCCTCATTGGCAAAGCGCACTTGCTCGCGTACAAATTGATGAGCATGTTCCAGTATCGAACTACTGCGTAGCGGTCGTCGAAATTCAATAGCCTGGCAGGCAGTCATTAGTTCGATAGCCAGGATATATTCCAGGTTTTCCAGCACCATTTCCAATTTACGGCCGCTGATACTACCCATACTCACATGATCTTCCTGACCCAGTGAAGTGGGAATACTGTCGGCGCTCGCCGGAAAACAGAGTGTCTTATTCTCGGTAACCAGTGCGGCCGTAGTGTACTGCGGAATCATGAAACCGCTGTTCAGTCCGACGTCATTCATTAACAACAAGGGCAGTCCCCATTTACCTTCCAGTAAGAGATAACATCTCCTATCAGAAATATTTCCGGCTTCAGAAGCGGCGACGGTGGCGTAATCCAGCGGAATAGCCAGCGGCTGACCGTGAAAATTTCCGCCGCTGATGGTATCGTCTGCTGAAAAAATCAGCGGGTTATCGGTTACCGAATTCAGTTCAATCGTAGTCAGTTCTTTTAAATGCAGCCACGCATTGCGGCTGGCACCATGAACCTGCGGCATGCAGCGAAGCGAATAGGGATCCTGCACCCGTCCGCAATCGATATGACTCTGCATAATTTCCGAACCGGATAACAGTTTACGCAGACGCTGGGCAACCAGCTGATTGCCTTTGTACGGACGAAGTTTATGAAGGCGTTCATCAAAAGGCGACTTCGTGCCGGTCAGGGCTTCCAGGCTCATGGCTCCGATCAGGTCGGCCGATTCCAGGCACTGATGCATCCGTCGGAGATTGGAAACGGCGTAGGCCAGCATAAACTGCGTTCCGTTGATGAGGGCAAGCCCTTCTTTGGGTCCGAGTTGAAGTGGTTTGAGGCCATATTCAGCAAGAACTTCGGCGCTGCGCAGAATTTTACCCTTCACCCACAATTCACCCAGTCCGATCAGCGGTAAAAACAGATGTGCCAGCGGGGCCAGATCGCCCGATGCGCCCACCGAGCCTTTTTCAGGAACAACCGGCGAAATATCCTGATCGATAAACCAGCAAATGCGGGTCAGCGTTTCCGGCTGAATACCAGAATAACCCTGGGCGAGGGATTGTACTTTGGTAATCATCATGATTTTCGAGAGAAAAGGCGAAATGGCTTTACCCACGCCCACACTATGGCTCTGAAGAATCTTATGTTGCAGTATTTGTGTGTCTTCGGGAGAAATAGCTGTATTGGCAAGCACCCCGAAACCGGTGTTGATGCCATAGACGGTTTTTTCCTGTGAAACAATCCTGCGTACTTCGTCACGGCTTTTCAGTATACGGGACAGGGACGAATCCGGAATAACGCCATGTATGCTGCCTTCGGCCAGGGCGATGACGATGGCGGGTGTCAATTGATCTAGGCCGTAATGAAATGGTTCGGGCATAAGAGGGTTCAATAATTTGCTTATGGATATATTTGCCGGCGCCGGGCACCGGCACCCAGATAACCATGCATAATATCACGAAAATAAAACTCTTTAGGATACTTCTCCGGGTCACTTATCTGCCCTCCCTGATTTTCTTATATCCGCTGGCCCTCCTGAGAAAAAAAACAGAAACCGGCCTTTTTTTCTTTTTTGACCGCTATTCGCTGGGCGGGGCGCAGAGGATCCATCTCGATATACTCAAATCTATTCCCGATATTCGGAAACAGGTCTTTTTCACGAGATTATCACCAAATGATTTATTCAGGAATGAGTTTTACACTATTCCAAATAGTGTTTCCAATGATATTCATATCTGGTGTGATTACCTGCTACTAAGACTTTTTTCGGTGCATTATTATTGTTTTTATATAAACAGACACGATACCTCGCAGGTATTCGGCGCCAACTCTACTTTTTTTTATGATATGCTTCCGTTTCTCAGCAGAAAAAGTATTCGTACAGAACTACTCCACAATTTCACATTCGGGAAAAGAGGTATGGAATTTTTTGGCCTGAAGAATTGCAAGAGGCTTGACCACCGGATTATCTACGACTTTTATACCAGAGAAAATATTGAAAAGCAATATGGGGAATTCAAAATACCTCTGATATTTCTGGATCGGATACTTTTTATTGAGCCGGGTGTGGAGGTACCCTCCGAATTAAATAAAAAATTTGGTGAACCACTCAACATTATTTGCGCAGGAAGAGGCGGCACGCAAAAAAGAATCCTGCTGGTGAATCAAATCGCAGAGTATTTTATAAATCAAAAACTGCCGGTACACTTTCATTTTGCAGGCACGCTGATTGATGAATTGTCAGAAAATGTTAAAAGACACAGCACTATTCATGGCGAAATCAGTGACCCCAACAGGATGAAAACCATCTTGCGTCAGTCAGATATTGCCTTGCTGACATCTGTTTACGAAGGATTTCCCATGTTTATTAAAGAAAGTATGGCCCAGGGATGTATTCCGGTTGTTACCGCTCTTCCCGGCAATCTTATGCATTTGACAGATCACGAGAACAGCCTGTTAATTCACGAAATTCTGGATGAAAAAGAAGTAGTTCGCCAGGCTATAGAGAATATAAAGGAATTGTCGGCAAATGAAAATTTATGTCTGCGCATAAGCTGCGCAGCGTATAAGTATGCAAAAATTCACTTCAGTCGAACAGAATTCAATAAAAAATACCGGTCTTTACTATTGCCCTCCCATTAGTTGAATTTGTAGGTAACTTTCAAATGGGGATGTTTACTGGCATCGGAATAACGAATGCCACAGAACAACCTAGAAGTATAGGCGACTTCACTCTGGAGCCGGATTCCGAAACCGTAGTTGGTTGTGGCAGCCATATCCTTAACCAGATTAGTAACATCTACGTCGATCAGATCCAATTGCGGTAAATTGGTATGAGGAATTAATATATTGTTTGTTGTGGTTGTGACGGGTTGCGTTGCCCAACCGGAACTCATACTCCAATAATTTACAATTCTTTCGATATAAATAGCATTGTTGGTACCGTAATTGGCATCAACAAGATTTCCATTCGAAGGAGTAGGATTAGAATATAAACTCAGTTTTGCCGACTCAATGGTAATATTAGCAGGTAATTTGGCGAGGTTGAAAAATAACGCACCTCTAAGAATATCGGGTCCGTTGAATGTCCAGGTAGACGCATCTATTTCCGGACTATTAGGATCCGTATAATCTGCACCAAGTCCGTTGCCCGCAATTGTCAAATCGTAATAACCATCTTGTGTGTTAGCTGTTAGTGTTACGCTGTCCAGCAAGGATGGTTTAACAAGTACCGAAACCGTGTCAATTCCGGTTGCTCCCCCATTGTCGATGACCATCAATTGAAAAAGATAAGAGCCGGATTGACTGAATCTGACATTTGTGGTCGGAGCGCCCGGGTTTTCAATGACAGTTTCTTTTGGTCCCGACACCTGACTCCACAAATAAGCTGAAACCACTCCATCAGAATCAATTCCATTTCCAATTAAGTTTACGGTATCCACCGGTAGCGTCAATTCATGATGTGTCCCCGCATGGGCGACTGGTATTTTATTGTCCACATCCGGTACTGGTGCAGGGTCATTGTTTTTCTGACAGCCGTAAAATCCAATAATTAAAACAGAAACTAAACTGAGTCGGGTCAAAAGTTTTTTCAGCATGTTTAGGGTTTGATTTAAAGATATGCAGAAGATCGAAATTATCCTATAAGCAAAAACACTTAGCCGGGTTAACTTTTTATTGTTTTTTTCCGGAGAATAAACTGAATGCCCATAAAAAATTTTGAAAACATTCCGGTATTCAACAGGGCTTTAGGGATCTTTCTCTGAACCCGGATCATTTTTCTGATAACCGGTGGTACCGTCCCAAAGTATCCGCTGCCAGTAATTTTTTGCTCGGTATCGATACGCATATTTCTGACAAATCGCCACCAGGAATCGTATATAAGAATATTGTTCAGATGCTGTCCGTTCATTTTTTCCCATAATAAAAACCGCTCCGGAATTTCGATCTCCGCTTTGCCGAAACTCGACTTCGTCACCTGGCTTGCGCTGATACCAATATGAATCAGTGGTACCGGAATATATTGGGCCGCAGGATATGTCTTCAGGTAACGAATATAAAAATCGATATCCACCAGCCATTGTAAACGCGTGTCAAACAGCAGATTTTCGTCTTTTTTGAATATCACGCAGCTGGGCGGACCCACCCGGTTGGCGGCAATCAGGATTTCAGGATTTCGGTTCAACCCGGCAGTAAACGCCGGGTTCCGAACCAATACCCTGTTGCCGTCCGGTAAAATATTTATATAAGCCGAATAAAAGAATGACACGTCCGGATATTGTGCTGCCCGGGCAAAGGCACCCAGGCTGTCGGGACCGCTGAACCAGTCGTCGTCGTGCATGGGCTTGATCCACTCTCCCCTGGCCAGGCGAAGTCCCTCGTTCCAGTTTTCGGGGCTGCCCAGCCGAATCTTGTTTTTAAAATAAAAAATCTTTGAACCCAGCGGATGGGACCTAACTAGGTTTTTTACTTCATCACCCGGACTATCATCGGTGATGATTACTTCAAAATTTCTGAAAAGTTGTATGCTAATTGAAACCAGCAGCCTTTTCAGGTAGTCTGTGCGCTGATAAGCGGGTATGCAGATTGAAATCAAAGGCGATTCTCCCATTGGGCAAAAATAGGTTCTGTGGATAAATGAACCCCATATTAATCTTCTCTTATCAAATTATAGCACGAAAATTGTTCATATTAGACGAACTCTTCCGATATGATCATTCAATTCAATAAGAATATCCAGTTTTCCAAACTGATTAAAGCCGACGGGCGATTAAGAGAATTTAATTTCAGGAGGGTAAACGGTTTACTCGAAGAACTGTTTACCATAGATGTGAGCGACGACCGGGGAAACCGAATCATGTTCAAAATGCGCAAGGAAGGCAATGAATGGCTGATCTCATCTGAAAAAGCGTTGCCTGAATGGATAATTTCCAATAGCCTTCATTTCAGTGAGTCCATTGAAGAGGAACTCAGAATTTCCTGATAACGCTTATATTTATTGAATCGATTCACTTTTAATGGTTCAATTCTCAGCCGTCATACAACAATTTGCTGAACAGGGTGAAAAAACCGGCTGGTCTTATGTCAGCATTCCCGCTGATATTGCGGAGGAGTTGAAAGCCGGCCATAAAAAAGCATTTCGTGTGAAAGGTAAGCTCGACTCCTATCCAATCGCACAGATGGCGCTCCTCCCCATGGGCGATGGAAATTTTATTCTTCCATTAAAAGCCGCACTGCGCAAAGCGATTGGAAAAAATAAAGGAGCCGAACTGAGATTGAGTCTTTCGGAAGATAAAACATCTCTGGAGCTCTCTGCCGAATTGATGGAATGCCTTGCCGATTCTCCGGTCGCGGAAAAAAAATTCAAAGCCATGCCCCATTCACATCAAATGTATTATAGTAAATGGATAGATTCAGGAAAGTCAATGCAGACGCGCGCCAGAAGAATTCATTGCACAATATCAGGCATGGAAAAAAACCTGAGCTATGCGGAAGTGTTGAAATTAAATGCACAATCTGTTAATAAATAAGTTGATGGAATTTCAATTATAAAGAATTAAATTTGATTAGACGCCTCGGATAATAAGTAGACACTTCATTTGAAAACTTAAAAATTGTTGAATTGACTGAAACGATTATTAACATGGAAACTGTTAACCCGATCGAATTTTTTGGAGTTAACAATGGCAAATTAGACATCCTAAAAAAAAAATTCCCACTTCTTAAAATTTTATCCCGCGGAACACAAATCAAATTAAGCGGAGCACCTGAACAGGTAGAAACAGCAAAAGAAAAAATCGACCTGCTGCTGCAATATCTGGAGCGAAACGGAAATCTTACAGAGAATTATTTTAATCAGATCCTCGGCGGAGACGATGCTGAGACGGTCGACAATTTCGTGGATAGGAATCCGAATGATATTCTCGTATTCGGACCGAACGGTAAAACCGTACGTGCCCGAACGATTAATCAGAAAAAACTGGTCACCGCTTCCGAAAGAAATGACATTTTGTTTGCCGTCGGCCCCGCTGGTACGGGTAAAACGTATACGGCTGTTGCGATGGCGGTTCGAGCATTGAAGAATAAACAGGTTAAAAAAATTATCCTGACACGTCCGGCAGTAGAAGCAGGCGAAAATCTGGGATTTCTTCCGGGAGATTTAAAAGAAAAAATCGATCCCTATCTGCGTCCTCTGTATGACGCGTTGGACGATATGATTCCGGCCGACAAGCTGGGATACTATATGACTACACGTACGATTGAAATAGCGCCGCTCGCCTATATGCGCGGAAGAACGCTGGATAATGCGTTTATCATCCTTGATGAAGCCCAAAATGCGACCGAATTGCAGTTGAAAATGTTCCTAACCCGAATCGGACCCAGCGCAAAGGCGATTATAACGGGAGATCTCACGCAGATTGATTTGCCGAAAAATCAACGAAGCGGACTAGCCAAAGCGCTATATATTCTGAAAGGCATCGAAGGGATTGCCCAAATTGAACTGGATGAAGAAGATGTGGTACGGCACCGGTTGGTTAAAGCCATTATCAGAGCATATGAAAAGGAAAAAGTAAATGAACAGGCCGATGGCCGATGAAGGAATCCGTGAAATGGCATTCGTTGTTTTTAATAAAAATAATATCTGTGAAATTCCTTTTTTTAAGTTGTTGTTTTATTCTAATCGTTTCCTGTCATGCAGGAAAAACATTTAATAAAGCTGAAGACGCCCAGGATGCCGGGCGGCAGTTTATCCGTGCTTCGCTGGACGGAGACTACGAAAAAGCACGCTTTTATTTGTTGAATGATTCGGTCAATCTGCTGCTGATTAGTAAATGGCAGCAGGGATTTGATCAGATGGACCGCGATACCCGGCAGCAATACCGTGAGGCCAGCATTCTGCCAATCAGCATTCGGGCAATCAATGATTCGGTGACCACCTATACTTTTTCGAATACTTTCCGCAAAGACACAACAACCGTCCATATCGTTCGGTTAAAGGGGGAATGGCTCGTGGATCTCAAAGAGATCCTAAACGAAAAACATTAGTTCTGCCTGCGTATGCAGCTTTGTACCCATCGGTTTTGCACAATGAGGCCGATTGAGTAGGTTTGTGTCCACAACAAGCTGAATCTATGAATAAAATGAATGTTTCACATCCCTGGCATGGGGTCTCTTATGGTGACCATGCCCCACGCATCGTGAATGCGATTATTGAAATTCCGCAGGGCGCCCGCGCTAAATATGAAATTGATAAAGAAACCGGACTACTCAAGCTGGACAGGGTGATCTACTCTTCCTTTTATTATCCGGTGAATTACGGGTTCATTCCGCAAACCTACGGCGACGATAAAGATCCGCTGGATATTCTGGTAATCACCTCCCTTCCCGTCGTTCCACTTTGCCTGATGGAAGCCAAAGTGCTCGGCGTGATGCAAATGATTGACAATGGAGATGGCGATGATAAAATCATTGCGGTGGCTGCTACCGATCCAGGGGTAAATCACTATAATAATATTGAAGAGTTGCCGAAACATTTCTTCGATGAACTTCGCCATTTCTTTGAAGAATATAAAAAGCTGGAAAATAAGGCGGTCAAAGTGGAAGAATTTGGTGACAAGACCATGGCCCTGAAAGTGATTGAAAATGCGATTGCCTATTACAAAGAGTGCTTCGGGAAAGGATAACAACGAGAGGATGGATGTAGTTAATACGGATTATGGAATAATCAACAGACTGCATCTTTATTTAAAGCGGATTTATTAAGGTGAATGATGCTGCCTATAATCAATTAACGGATCAGGAATTATTAAGACGATTTCATTCGGATCACAACAATGAATGGCTGGGGGCTTTGCTGGAACGCTATACCCGCTTGCTGTATGGTGTTTCGATGAAGTATCTGAAAAATCCGGAAGAAGCCCGGGATGCGGTGCAACAGATTTTTCTAAAGGTCATTACCGAAATCCATAAATATGAAGTCAGCTACTTCAGCTCCTGGCTTTACATGATTGCGAAGAATCATTGTCTAATGTTGCTTCGCCGTTCCCCCAAAATCATATCGGTTGATGAGCTCACAGAACCAAGAGCTCAAAGCCAGGATCCGGATCCCTTGCAAAGTGAAAATCTGTTAGGCGCTTTAGAAAATGCTTTGCAACACCTCAATCCGGAACAGCAACGATGTATCCGGTTGTTTTACCTGGAAAAAAAGTCTTATCAGGATATATCCACCGGTACAGGCTATAATTTATTACAGGTGAAAAGTTATATACAAAATGGTAAAAGAAACCTCAGACTGTTATTAGAAAAAAACCTAGAAAAATTATTGGATTAGTGTATGGAAGAAGGAATAAATGATATGACACCAGGGGATCCAAGCAAAAAGCGTCCACTTTTGCCGGCAGATTCATCTCGGGCATTTTATGCCGAATCTGGTATTGCCGGTTACCAGCAGCCGTTGCCGGCTGAATTTCTCTCGGACGCTGAAGAAGGAATGAAAAATCTAAGCGACGAAAATCAACTGGATGCCGTATTAAAAAAATTGAACCGTCAAATGCATCAGCAACTCGCTGTTAAAAAACCGCCGAATGACCGACGCGGCCTATGGGATCTTTCCTGGACCTATTGGGCGATTATCGTGGTCCTCCTTTTAACAATAACCGGGTTTGTGGTTATCCGTCTTTTATTGCATAGGTAAAAATGGAAAATTCTTTCCCGTTCGATTACACTTTTATTGGTATTGAATATAAACCGGTTTGGGTTTTAGTTTTAATACTTCAGCAGGTGTCATGATACGGCTGTTGGCCTCGCGGAAATCATTTTTGTAGAAGAGTTTAAATCCGGTGTATTCAACCGGTTCTTTGGAAATAAATTCACGGTACGTACTTAGCTTTCTGGATTGGGCACCCCATCCATCCATGTCGATTACAACCTGTACATCCGGGTTCGGTTGTATTTTTTTGTAATTCGTTACCATGGCCTGTGTAAAGCGATGCACGACGAGTATTTTCGGTGGAAGCTGATTTGCCTTCACGATGTCAGATAGATATTTAATTGTGTAATTAACGTCGGCTGCATCCATGGTGCCAATCACAGAACCTGGTTTTTTCCCGGTTTTCATTGAAAATTCCGGATCGATTCCCAAGTGCACCTGCGGCATTTTCAAATACGGCGCCAGCAGCGGCACCTCGTCCTGTACTGAGCTCAGTCCGACTTGTATATCCAGAAACACCAACGCGTTAATGCGGGCTGCCATACGAATGACAGAATCAATTTGTTTGTAGGGCATGCGAAGCCGGTACTTATCTCCTTTACCCGGATATCCCTGCGCCGTTACGGCAATATAATGCAGCGCCGGCTGCACCGGTGTAGTGGAATCTGCCGCCTGCCATAAATTCACTTCTCGCTGCAGTTTGGCCAGCATCGTATCCGTCGGATATTCGCCCAGTACGCCCATTTTTTTTGAATAAAGATTGCCGTAATAGGCAACGACCCGGTAAAAAGGGAAAATAGCACCTGGTGCCGGGTAATCCAGTTTGACCGGCCATCTTCCGGACCTGTCCCCGTTATTAAGCGCAAGCTGCAGTTGATTATATTTTACCGTATCAAGCACGGTCGGTTTGAAATGCATCGAGCT